>JAEUWB010000042.1 GCA_016786595.1 bacterium
TTAATCTCTGGTACGGGGTTACTTTCTACTGCCCTACCCAAGCTTCGAGATTACACTTCCAACTACATTATCGTCCAGATTCTTATATTTGTTGCGTGCGATTGGAAATATTTATGGCTTTGCTACGGCTTGAGATTATGCCCGTTTGCTTAGGAAAGTAACCCCGTAACCCCGTACCAAAAGTTAAATTACGAGCTGGTGGCTCGCTTTGCGATATTGCCCCAACGATGCTTGTCCTACTTGGCATTCCGCAGCCAGACGAAATGACCGGGAAAAGTTTGCTTACTTAGAGCGTTTAGAAATATTTTTCCTTTCACAGGCAACAAACGCTGCCAACTGGCCGATAATATGTGAGATCTAAAGATCTTACTTAAAAAGATCTTTAGATCTCACTTAAAAACTTAAAATCAGCTATATTTAGTCAATATTTATGCGAAGCATTATTAATCTACTATTTCCACCAAGTTGTGCGGTTTGTGGGGACAGTGCGCCTGAGCTTGTGTGCGATGTTTTGTGTGAGCGTTGTAATCCACAAAATTATGTTCCTGCGATCTTAGGGTCGCAAGAACTGACCGACCCTGAACGTAGCTGCATTTGCTGTGGTGAGCCTACTCCTCGAATCTTCGATGCAGCGCCGCAGTGTATTGCCTGCGCAACTTGGCCTTCCCCGCTAACAACCTTAAGATCAGTCTACCGCTACGAGGAGCAGGCCGCAGAGATTATCAAGACTTACAAATACAATCATCGTTTTTCGCTTGCGGATTATCTCGCGCTAGTGATGGCCGAAACGATCCTACGCCCAGGGATTTTCCCAACAAGAGCTTGGGACTTGATTTTACCGATTCCCTCGATTTCAAGTAACTTGCTTAAGCGTGGATTCTCCCACACTGGGCTACTAGCTCGAAAAATCTCTGGGCTAATTGGCACTCCCCATTCGCAGTTTACGTTAATGCTCAACCGCAACCACGCGACCCAAGTTAACTTATCTGGCGAGAACCGCTTTCAAAACATGCAAAATGCTTTCCGCACCACAGCAAGCAAGGTCGCAGGTAGGAGGATTTTACTAATCGATGACGTCGTAACCACAGGGTCAACTCTCTTTTCTGCAGCCCTAACACTTGGTGCTGCCGGAGCTAAGCAGGTAGATGCCTTGACCTATGCGCGCTCTACGCAATTTAGTAGTTTAAGGCTAGTTACGGCTGACCAAAAACAAGCATTTGCATAAGCTTGAGTTGATCGGTATCAATTAATTGCTATGCGTAGTTTATTAGTATTATTACCATTTCTTGTGGCTTGCGGCGTTTGTGCTTATCTCCTGGAGGAGCAAGCAAAAACAGCACGACAGTTAAACACAATTAATGCCCTTGAAGATCAAGTAACCTTATTACGCACCGAAGTTCAATCGCTGCGCTCGCGCTTTGAAGGTCAAAGTGACCCCTTCAAACAAACAAGCAACCTACCAGTAGTTGCTAAGTCCACCACCAGCGAGCAAAATCAAAATGAAACCCCAATTCGCGAAATTTCATTTACCGCCGATAGTGGCTTAAAAGATGACCCCTTTCTGGGTAAAGCCGATGCACCATTTAACTTGATCATGTTCACAAGTTTTCAGTGCAAAACATGTGGTGAATTTTTCAAAAATACCTTTCCTAAAATCCGCGAAGATCTAACAGCGCAAGGTAAGGTTAAATTTATTCTCCGTGACTTTCCACTTGAATCTCATCTCTACGGAAAAACCGCCGCGCAAGCTGCAAGCTGCGCTGGTGAGCAAGGTAAGTATTGGGAAATGGCAGAAATTTTATATGCCCATGATACCGCAGTCAGCGAAGGAAGAGTTAGCTCCTTAAGCACCAAAATCAAGGAACTCGATCAGAAAAAGTTTTCGCGCTGCATGAAAACATCGCGCTATCAAAGTGAAATTGCCAAAGATATTGAAGCCGGGATGAGCTTAGGCATTAAGGGATTGCCTAGCTTTTTCCTCGGAACAAAAGCTGCCGACCAGGACTATCAAGGTGTTTTTATTCGAGGCGCTCAACCTTACGAGGTTTTTGCCGCTGAAATTGACGAGCAGAAAAATAACAAATGAGAATTTTCATCCTCGACGACGACAAGGACTTCGCGCGCATCTTACAATTGCAACTTAAGCAGCTTTTCCCCGCTGTTAAGTTCACACATGTAGAAACTATTGCCACCGCCCGTGAAACATTAGCGCAAGAAGCGCCCTTTGATTTGGCAATCTTTGACCAGAATTTACCTGACGGCTTGGGCTATGAATTAATTGCAAATCCCAAACTCGAGCAGACAACCGTGCTAGCAGTGAGTTCAGATGACGCGCCTGCTTTGCCGGCAAAAACTTTAGTTGCTGGAGCTGATCATTTTCTCGCCAAACGTCAAGTTTCATTGCCGCTATTTCTTCCACTGGTTGAGGCCCTCTTAACACGGAAAAAACTCGAACAGGAGTTATTGCAAGGGAAACTCATGCAAGAACGCATGGGCACAATTCGCACACTGCTTTCGACGCTACAGCATGAAATTAATAATCCACTTGGCGCAGTCCTTGGCGCAGCATACTTGATTAAACAGAATTCCAGCACCGACCCGGCAACTGCTGACCTGGGGAAATTAATTGAAGACAGCGGCAAGCGCATTAATCATGTTTTAACTCAACTGCTAGACGCAATAGAGCTTGATGCAACAAACAAAGGTCCAGAAAAAATGTTTCATGTGCCCGGCGACAAAGCTTGGGATAAGCAGAGTTAATACGGATGAGCCGTTGGTGGTGGCAACTAGAAATTCAGGGTGATCGTGCTGAAGAGCTAATTTTCGCAATCCCCGATCTAGAGATACAAGGCACTGAAGTATTGAACTCAAATCTTTTGCGCGTTTATTTGTCGGCAGAAGAATCCTCGACTGATTTAGCATTGCTTCACGGTAAACTTGAAACTTTTGGCCTAACTTTAGTTTCTACCACTAAAGTAGCAGAAAGAAATTGGGTTTTAGAATCTCAAACTAGCTGGCCCGACATCCAGATCGGGGAACTAACTGTTAAATTTACTCCTAGTCCTGAGAATGCGGTTCAGCAGAATCTAGATCGTAGAACCCTATTAGTTGTTCCCAGTATGGGCTTTGGCACAGGAGAGCATGAAACAACAAGAATGATGCTTGAGCTGATGCAGAGTCCTGGAATCATGGCGGCCACAAACAAGTCTGTGCTTGATGTCGGAACAGGGAGTGGAATTTTATCTATTGCAGCAGCAAAGCTTTACGAAGCAAGCATAACTGCGATTGAAATTGATGGACAAGCAGTTGCAAATGCAAGTGAAAATATTGCCTTGAATTCCTTCTCGGAAGAAAATATCCGGTTGATTCATGGCGATATTAAACTCGCAGCAGAAACTTATGACCTAATTTTAGCCAATATTTATGCCGAGGTTTTGCTTGAGCTTAAAGCTGACCTGATTAAGAGATTAAACCCTGGCGGATCGTTAATCATCTCTGGAATTTTAGCTGAGAAGGAAAAGTTAATTCTAGCTGAGTTTTCCGAAAATTTGACCGTTCAATCAATTCAGCGTCAAGGACTCTGGATTGCTGTAAGCTTAAGAAAGTGAACAAGGCTTCAAATTTGAACCTGCATGATTGAAACCTTGTCCACCTTCAGTCAGCGTACGCCTGCCTTGTCTTTCCCCTCAGCGCGGTGAAATTCTTGTCGACGCTGCTTCTTCATGCCTGGCGGAAGATCTCCAATCCAAGTATGAGGAACTTCAAGACTTTTCAGGGAGTCGCGCAAGCTTTCTGCCGAGAGCAAAGAATTCGCTTCGACCTGCCAACCCTTTGAGCTCAGAAGTTCTTGCGCATTCGTTCGCGTCTGCGGATCTCCTGAAACAAAAACGGCTCGACCCTCTGCCTGAAGCGCACCAAGTTTTAGCACGACTTCTCGTGACATGATCTCTTTGTTGTCTTTGCAAAGAGTGCCATGTAAAACGACGATTCCGGTGTCACCGAGTTCACCCAAATGGCGGATCTCGGTTCCGGCGATATGACCAATCACGATCGTAATTTCCGGTTCCATATTTCTCCTTCACCGCTCTGGCGGTGGACGTAAAAAGCTAAACCTAGCCGCTTACGTCCAGCGCCCGCGTAAAGAAAATGTAAAACCTTACTGAATTTGAAGCCTTGTTTCTCATCACGAAAGGGAAACGACTTAGGCGCATTTCTCCTTAAGTATTGAGAAACAATCTCAACTAAATACCCTGAGGGAAATGAGAAAGAGCGAGAACAATATATCAGAACTGCCACAATTTGAAGAAAGTGTCTATGCTATCCATCAACAGCAAACCAGGAGATGGATAAATTTATGCGGTCTGTTTATTTGACAATATTTTCAGCCCTTTTATGGACTTACTCACAATCCGAAACCCTAGCTCAAGCTCCTGCCTTAAATATTAAATTGACCGAGATTGCAACTGGCCTGAATGCGCCAGTTTATCTTACACACTCAAGCGATCATAGCACTCGGCTCTATGTTTTAGAACAAGCAGGGAAAATCAAGATTGTCGAAAACGCTGCAATACTTGCTACCCCCTTCCTAGACATCTCTACTGAAATATCATCTGGGGGTGAGCGCGGACTACTTGGACTTGCCTTTCATCCTGATTATCAGTCCAACCGAAGGTTTTTTATCTATGTAACTAACCCTCAAGGCGACATTGAAATTTTTGAATATAAAGCATCTGCAAAAAATAGCCTGGTTGCAGATCCAGCAAGTAAGAAAAGTATTATCCAAATTCCCCACCCTAAGTACGGGAACCATAACGGCGGCTGCTTGAAATTTGGCCCAGATGGATATTTGTATTTTGCCACAGGAGATGGTGGAGGGGCCGGTGATACGCGTGGAAACGCTCAGAATTTATCCTCCCTACTCGGCAAAATGCTGAGAATCGACATCAATGCCAAGGCTGGCACATATCAGGTCCCGCATGACAACCCCTTTACAGATGATTTAAGCGCCAAGAAAGGCATAAAACCAGAAATTTGGGCATATGGCCTACGCAATCCCTGGCGCTTTAGTTTTGACCGTAAAACAGGGGTTTTATATGCGGGGGACGTGGGTCAAAATCGTGTTGAGGAAATCGATATTATCGAACGCGGGGCAAACTACGGATGGAATATCATGGAGGGCATGTTCTGCTTCAAACCTGAAAAAGGCTGCTTGCGTGAAAAACTTAAAATGCCAATTCAACAATATGCTAGAAAAAGCGGGACTTCAATCATTGGCGGCTATATCTATCGTGGCAAAAAAATTCCAGAGCTCACGGGCAAGTATCTCTTCGGGGATTTCACGGGAGGAATGATCTGGACACTAACACCAAATGCCAACGATCAATGGTCTCGCGCTGATTTAATTGCTGCACCTGGAATGATTAGTTCTTTTGGCGAAGATCAAGCTGGGGAACTCTATGTGCTTGGTTATCAGGGCAATGTCTATCGGATTGATCCGGCCATTAGTAATTCCTACAAAAGATCGCGAGATTAATGCCTGCACAGTATAAAAAGTTGAATTCGATAAACTTCCACTCGACAAAAATGTTCAATAAAAGCTAGGGTTTGCCAAAGAACTTAACAGGGTTTGGTCAAATTTTGTGCTTATCTTATCAGCTATCTTAGTATTTTTTATTGCCTCAGCTGCTTGGGTAAGTAACTCGTTACCGATCGCCATTCTTCTGCTCGGCGCTGTGCTACTTGCTTATCATGTCCCTAAATTTAGCTATTACTCTTTCTTTTTGATTTTACCGGTATTTGGACACAAGCCCGGCACCTGGCAAACAGCATTTCTCCTTTATCTATCTGGAGCGCTCTTAATTGGTTCTTGTCTGAGAAATTTAGTCAAACAAGATTGCACTACGCGCTCAGCAAATTCAACATTAATCAATTCCTACCTTTTAATTTCATCGCTCAGCCTCCTTGGCCTTCCACTCAAAGATCTATTGTTTGACTTAAAAAGCAAATTCCCTCCGCTGGGAAGCTTTGCATTAATTCCTTTCAGCTTAACGAGGCTTGCAACCGCTACTGAAGAATTAATTTACTATCCGCTACTGGCCTTAGTCTTGCTTTTCCTTGCAGTGCTAATCGAAAGGAATTCGCATCAGTTCCTCACTGCTAAAGAGCGTGCCCAAGCCTTAGCACTAGGATTACTCTTCACAATTATTCTTGGTTTTCTCGGTTACTATGGGATGATCCCGCTTCAGGAGCTGCGTGGACTTGACCCCACTGTCAATGCCGGCGGAGTAGAGTTTCGCATGCAATCACTGTTCGGGCACTCTGGCTGGTTTGCCGAGTATGTAACCTTAACGATTCCCTGCATCTTATTAATTCTCCTGATCCCAAAAACATACTGGCTGAGAATCACTTTAATTTTAGTCGCTGCATTAATTGGAGAACTTACACTGGTAATGACTTATCAGCGTGGTGGTTGGCTTTCCTATCCCCTCACCTTATTTATAATTTGGGGCATGATTTACTTAGTGCGTTGCCACGAACAGGGTGAAGCAAACGCACTTTGTGCACTTAAAAAATCCTTTCTTAAAATCATGCTTAGTTTCCCTTTGACATTAGTGATTACAGCCGGAGTGCTACATTTAAGCGGACTTGATCTTGGGGCATATAAATCACGCGCACTTGAAATTAGTAAAACCTCGGATCGCACAGATTTCGTTCGTGCAGGGGTGATGCTCGGAATGCTTCGGCCGATGCTTGGTCTTGGTGGCGAATCATTTGCTTACCAGTTTGAAAAAGAATTTGTGGCAAAGTCAGGAACCTACTTTAAGAGTATCGATCTACCGCTGCATGGAACAGCGCATAACGTCTACGCCCAAACTTTTGCTGGGAAAGGCCTGCTTGGCTTACTTGCCTTAATTCTCATCGCCTTAAAGCCGTTACAGTTGTTACTGCAGAGTATTAAAACAAATCAACAGCTTGAGCAGATTATTCTTAATGCAATCGCTGCATGCTCAGGAATTGCTTTTTTGATTTACGGTAATGTGCAGGAAATATTTTATATTCCAGCCCTCGGGTTTATTTTCTTCATCCTAATTGGGCTGACAAGCGGTGTAACATCCTCTCAAGCAGAGCAACATAGCCGTAAAGCCTTATCTATCTACGCAGCGATATTGATTGTAGGAGCGCTACATCATTATCTCCCTCCTGTCTCTGGACTCACACAACCCGAAGTTGGGTGCTATCCACCGGAAGCAAACGGGGCACGTTGGTGCGGTAGGCGGGCATTAGTTAGACTTGATGGACTAGTCGCTAAGCGTGAGCTTGAAGTCTCAGCTGGTCCATATCACGGAGCAACCCAGACATTAATCATTGAAGACCCTACTGGCCAGCAACTCTGGGCAGAAGCTCTAGCCCCAAACACAAGCACGAAAATCGCACTTGATACTCTGCGAAAGAAAATCGAATATTTTGTGATCAAGTTCGACGGAGTTTTTGTTCCGCAAGTAAGCATTCCGGACTCGACAGACATCCGTCTCTTAGCCGTGAGAGTTAAATAAATCTGCTGTGATTAATGAAAGGGACCTTTACTTTACGCTCCGAGTGCTCTTGCTGAAAATTTTTCTTGGTCGTACTCGGCCATGCTTACATTAGTGGTTAACTTAACAAACTACTACTGGCCTGCAGCCATTAAGATAAGGAAAGCAGATAAGTCCTTGTCATTTCGAGCGAAACGAAGTGAAGTCGAGAAATCTCCAAATTCTTCAAGAAATACAATTGGAGATCTCTCCACTTCGCTCTTCGCCGTAAACATGTACGGCTCAGAGCTTCGGTCGAGATGACGGTGAAAAAATTCTTATCTTTACGGCTATAGCTACTGGCCTGCGTAGGCCTCAAAAAACATACAAAAAAACTTCCGTTCGGCTCCACTCTGCGCTTTATCGAACATTGATTGAAACCAAATAATCATAGAAAAACAACTTGTTGGAATTAATGCTGTGGAACGACCTTTTCGGGCCCTCCGCTTAAAAACTCAATAACTTGCTGAGGCAATATTGGCAGCGTTTGCGGCCTAAGTATTCTTAAATCACTCACCGTCAACTTCTCACGCTGATTCTCTTCGCTGATTTGCATTGCAATTTGTGGTTGCGGAATGCTGACATTTTTTATCGACTGCGCTCCAAGAAATGATGGGCTTATGTCCCCTTGGTGCTTGGGTTCTAGTGCCTGAATATAAAGCGAAAGCGAACGATCGACTTGCACAATAAATACTACCCAGTATGGGCGATTTAATTCGAAATCGTAACGATCAAAAAGATAAAATCCACCACTCCCATCCGCACCACGAAAATACGCTTCGGGGCGGATCGAACTTCCTCGATTGCTAATCGCTAGTGCCCAGCCGGGCTTGGCACGTTGCGACCTGTCAATTTTGGAAATCAGTGAGAAGTTAGCATCCGGCTTTGGCAGTTCAGTGAAAACTACTTGGAATGAAATCAAGGTAGGTTGCGGCGTATCGAAAATAATTTCCATGGGCGCAGCTTGCCCGATTGCACTACCAGTCAGTGCAAATGTAATTAGAAGTATGAGGACGAGCTTGCTAAATGTAGGCACGCGCATCTGCGTGGCGAGATTATGAATCTTGCTGTTCTGCAGCAGCTTCAGCTTCTTTTTGCTTTGCCTTAAGTTCCATCAAGCGCTTAGTTTGCTCGGCAAGTTGCGCTTCGTCTTCTTGAGAAACTTGAACTTCAAAAGCATCAACTTTAATTTGGCTGACAACTTCAGGATGTAACTTAACTTGCACGAAGTGAATACCGATCTTCTTGATTGGCTCACTGAGCAGCACGCGTCGACGGTCGACTACGATGCCCTGTTTTTTTAGTTCTTCAGCAATATCTTTGGTGGTAATCGAACCAAATACGCGACCATTGGCACCCATACGTAGACCAATCTTTACAGCCAAATCGCGCACTTTGTTAGCAAGCTCTTCTGCACCAGCTTTCATGCGCTTTTTCTTAGCGTCAATTTGGCGCATTTTGTGAGCAACCGCCCCAGCACTTTTAGCGCCCATTTCTACAGCAAAGCCTCGAGGAATTAAAAAATTTCGCGCATAGCCAGGACGCACTTTTACAGTTTCACCGATATCACCAAGGCCAACAACATCATCTGTTAAAATTACTTGCATAAATCATTCCCTAAATAAGCGATTAGAACTTAAGCTCTATGAGTATCTATTGAAAACTATAGCGCAGCCGGCTCAATTTCTGCGTCGACAACTAAGTCCGCAACAAAATCATCTTCATAAATTTGCTGAGAAGGCATCATGTTCTCACGCGCACGCGCTGTGAAATCTGGAGCAAACTTGTCTTTTGTTACGAAAATATGACGCAACGCTTGCTCATTGATCTTCAACTGACGTTGCAAGTCAGTAATCATCGTATTGTCGCCTTCAAGTAAAATTAAAACATAAATGCCAAAATCTTTGTTGTTAATTTTGTAAGCCAAGGGACGCTTTCCCCAAGTGTCAACGTTAGTTACGTTGCCTTGGTGCGCACGCACTGTCGTTTCAATTTTAGAAATTTCTGCTTTAAGCTGGTCGTCACTCAAATCTGAATTATATACAACCATTGCTTCGTATTTATTTATCATAACAATCCGTTAAATTTTAATTGCTTAGGGCTATTTGCTTACCCGTTAAAAGAGCAGGACTTATAGCAAGTTACAGATCGGGAATCAATTATTTGCAGAGAAAATCTACAATTCTCAAGTATTAATAGCACTTTGCGCTGGTTCCAGGCCCTCTTTTATGAGGGTTTCTATGCCGATAACTGCTCGAGTTATAGCGCTATCAATCGCAGAACTATCTTCAGAACCAGCACTAGCTAACACCCAAGCTTTAACTGGCATCTCCGGTGTTTGTGAATCCCGTGGGTGGCCAATACCAATGCGGATGCGAAAATACTCAGCTGAACCGATTTTCTCGTCAATATCGCTTAAACCATTATGCCCGCCGCTAGAGCCTCCGCGCTTTATTTTCAATCGCCCCGGAGCCAGGTCCAAATCATCATGAGTAACAATTAGCTGCTCAGGCGGGATTTTATAAAAATTTAGTATTTGAGAGACAGGGCCACCAGACTCATTCATGTAACAATCGCCACGCACAAGTAAGAGATCCACACCCGGGAGATATGAATTCACTTTGTAAATGAACGCGCCGTGTTGGTTAGTCCACTTTTCAATTTTTGGTGTTTGCAGCTTAGCCGCAAGTTGCTCTAAGCAACAAACACCTACGTTATGCCTAGTATTTCTGTAGCGCGCTCCAGGATTTCCCAACCCGACTACGACAAACACTACGAGCGCCCCACCACGTTACTTTTTATCTGCCTTCTTTGCATCAGCCTTAGCATCAGCGGCAGGTGCTGCAGCAGCCCCTTCAGCAGTCGCAGCTTCCCCTTCAGCAGTCGCAGCAGCAACAGGAGTTTCAAGTTGCATTTCTTTAGCAGTAATCGCACTGACAATTGACGTCTTAGGATCAGTTTTAAGACGAACCCCTTCAGGCATTTGTAAGTCTGCAGCGTGAATTGAATGGCCTTCTGCTAAACCGCTAATATCAACCGTGAGCTGATCGGGAATCGCTGTTGGCAAGCACTCAACTTCGACTTCATAGCCTGTTTGGTTGAGAATCGCATCACCACTCTTCACTGCAGGACATTCACCAGTTAACTCTACAGGAACTGGCACAGTAATCTTTTTACCTTCATGAATTGAGTAAAAATCAACATGCATGACTTCGTCACGCAATGGTTCAATTTGCGCATCTTTTACCAGCGCCATCATACCATTTAATTTACTATCCACGCTAGTAAAGCGAAAAAGCTGTGTTTGTTTTTTTCCGTAAACTTTCTTGCCATACTCACGTCCATTCACAAGCAAAGGCAATGCCGGAGTGCCCTCACTGTAGACAACCCCTGGGACTAAGCCTTGACGGCGCGCAGTGTTAGACTTTCCAGTGCCAAGATCATTACGAGCACTAACTTCTATATCAATAATTTGCATACACTATCTCCTCAATATTTTATTTTCAATCTGTCTCAAAAAGTGAGCTCACTGACTCATCGCAATGCACGCGCTTAATTGCTTCGCCAATTAGGTCTGCAACAGGAAGGCGCATAAAGTAATTCTCAGGCTTTAATGACTGTGGCGTGTGATAAATTGTATCACTCATAATCAATCTAGAAATTTGGCTTTTCGGCATGCGTTCTTTTGCCGCACCAGATAAAACTCCGTGCGCCGTGCA
>JAEUWB010000043.1 GCA_016786595.1 bacterium
GTTGTTGTCACGTTGCTTTCATGCGTAAATAAGACTAAGCATGTCGATATAGAGAAAGATCAAGTATTGACAGCACGTTTGGACCCAGTTTCGGATTTAGAAGTAGAAGAATATATTCGAAAGTGGAAAAATGGAGACAAAACAGGCGCTAGATGGATCACGGAGTATTACTTTAAAGTCTTAAATGACAGAATAAAATGTTACGAATGGCTTATAGAGTGCTCGAATAAAGCTGTAAAATCTTGTCAAGAAAAACTGAAGGCAGAATTTCCAAAAGAATATATTAATTGGCGAAAAGAATATTTAAATACTAACTAACTCAAATCTCAAAAATCTCAAATTTCAAAAATTTCAAATTGGTACGGGAGTACTTTCCCAAGCAAATGAGCAAAATCGCAAGCAGCAATAAAACTAAAATATTTAGGACTGCACGCAACAAATAGATGAATCTGGACGATAATGTAGTTGGAGGTGTAATCTCGAAGCTTGGGCAGGGCCGTGGAAAGTAACCCCGTACCAAAAGTTAATTGTGTTACTCCCGTTGGAGATTGCTTGCAAAAAATTAACATAGACGTATCGGGAACTGTCTTGCCGACGACTTTCTTAGAAAAACTTCTTAAGAGTGATAAAGTTGCATCTGGCGAATTAGTGACTAAAGCTGCTAAGTAAAATATCATTATGGAAAAACTCATCCATAAGAATGAAATAAAATATAATTCTATTTACAAAATATTGATTTCAATATTTATACTCCTTGTCGCATACTATTTATATTTTGGTTACTTTGCTTTTTTACGGCAGTATCCATTTAAAGATATGGATTGGAATAGCAACGGATTTATATCGCCAAATGAGTATATTGCTGCCTCTGAAATTGGAGTGCGTGCTACAAGTCAAAATTGCAAAGAATATTTTTCTACAAAGGATGGTTTGCCAATAAAAACAGTTTGCGATTAGCTGGATCGAGAGGGAATCCCCCAACTACTAATTGGCGCTAGTTAGGTTCAGAAATAAAGAGCAACGCTGCGCCTAACTAACTGGTAACTAACTGGTGCTATCCTCTTTTGTAACTTATTGAAATTAATGGCAGTTGATAACTGGTACAGGGTTTTGAACTTTTGGTACAGGGTTACTTTCCTAAGCAAAAGCGCATAATCCCAAGCAGCGGCAAAGCCATAAATATTTCTAATCGCACGCAACAAATAGATGAAACTGGACGATAATGTAGTTGGAAGTGTAATCTTAAACTCTGAAAAGAGAGCTAGAAAGTAGTCCCGCACCCACGGCCATTAAGTTAAGGGAAACGCATAACCCACCGTCATTCAGAGCCCTTCGGCCCACTCAGGATAAACTCCACGAAGTGTAGTCGAGAAAGCGTTCGACCGAGCTCACGCCGAGGTCTCCAAATTCTTCAAGAAATACACTTGGAGATCTCTCCACTTCGCCCTGAGTAAACTCAGGACTTCGGTCGAGATGACGGCCTTATAATCCTTAACTTAATGGCCGTGACCCCGTACCAAAAATCACTCCATACCATACGTTAAACCCCGTACTAGAAGTTAAAAAAGTTAAATTAGAAGTTAAGCGCGAAACCCGTCAAATTAAGACTTGACGCAGCTAGATCTATGTAATGCAATGTATTACATATGAATTCGACAATTACTCTAAGAATCCCCAAAGCTATGAAAGATGAACTGGAAGCAGTCAGCAAAGAGCAAGGCATAGCTTCAAGCGACATTGTCAGGGAGTCACTTAGACGCTTACTTAACGTCTATAAATTTAAGACATTGCGCAGTAAAATCCTTCCCTATGCTGAACGTAAGGGTATTTTCTCCGATGAAGATGTCCTCAACTATCCTTCATGAAGGTTATTCTTGATGTAAACGTTATTGTTGCTGCATTTGCCGCACGCGGTCTTTGCTCCGAGATTTTTGCGGTAGTAATTAGTAATCATGATTTAATTATCTCTACTCAGTTGCTTGCTGAAATTAAACGCACGTTAGAAAAGAAAGTGGGTTTAAAAAATCCAATGCTCGGGGATGTGCTCTCATATTTATCAGATGTTTCTCACATCCTTACACCGCAACCGCTTGAAGCTAAAGCTTGCAGAGATAAAAGCGATTTGCATGTTTTAGGTTTAGCGCTAGTGGCAAAAGCCAATCTGATCGTTGCGGGAGATAAAGATTTGTTGGTGCTTAAGAAATTTAAACAGACTAAAATCCTAAATCCACGCGAATTTTGGACCATCGCGGGGCGCTAGTTAGCGTCGCAGAGTCTTCATTCTAGTACTTTTTCGACACCAGGAACTCCTTGAATTACTAGCGAGGTTTGCGGTTAGAGTTATTATCCATGAGGTAGGACAAGATTTGCATCAGAGCTGATTTTATAGTGTAGTATTACCTCCTGACGGAGGTAATTTTTATGCCATTTTATCATTCACTTGGCTCAATTCCGCATAAGCGACACACGCAATTTCGTAAAACCGACGGATCCCTTTACCGCGAAGAATTAATGGGCACCCGCGGATTTTCTGGCATCCAATCGATTCTCTATCATCATTGGAATCCAACTAGCATTAAGCAGGCAAAAATTCTCTCGAAGCAGCCAGTTGAGCTTGCTGAAAATGAGAACCTCGAACCACGCCACATTCGAACTGTCGATTTTAAAACTACAGGGGATCCGATTACTTCGCGGGAATGGCTACTCGTCAATAGCCAAACTAAACTCGGACTAGCTACTCCAACAGAGTCCATGAAATATTTTTATAAAAATGGTGCCGCCGATGAACTACTTTTCGTGCACTACGGTTCTGGAAAATTATATTCGCAATTCGGCAACCTGGAATTTCGCCCCGGGGACTATATCGTCATTCCCGTTGGCACGACTTATCAACTTGAATGCGCTCCTGGAACAAGATTTCTAGTGCTCGAATCAGAGGGAAGCATCGAAGTCCCCCGCCGCTACCGCAATGAATATGGGCAGTTTCTCGAACACGCTCCATTTTGCGAAAGAGATATTCGCATTCCTACGGAACTGACACCCCATGCTGAGACAGGTGAGTTTGAAGTACGCGTGCGCATCGGGGACACTCTAAATCAATTAATTCAACTGCCCCACCCATTTGATGTTGTTGGTTGGGACGGATACCTCTATCCCTGGATTTTCAACATTAATGACTTCGAGCCAATTGTCGGACGTATTCACCAACCCCCTCCAGTTCATCAAACATTCTACTCGAGCGGCTTTGTCGTCTGTTCATTCTGCCCGAGACTTTACGACTTCCATCCTCAAGCAATCCCAGTGCCGTATAATCACTCCAATGTTAACAGCGATGAAGTGCTTTATTATGTTGATGGTGAATTCATGAGTCGTAAAGGAATCGATGTGGGATCGTTTACGCATCACCCAGCCGGCATCCCGCATGGACCGCACCCAGGGTCAGTAGAGCAATCGCTGGGTAAGCAATCAACTGCTGAATTAGCAGTAATGGTTGATACCTATGCGCCTCTCCACTTTACGAAGAAGGGACTAGAACTGTGTGACCGCAGCTATGTCACAAGTTGGTTGGATAAATAATTAAAATTCTTAGGATCAGTAAATATGAGCCATATTGCCAGACCAGTAATGGTAAAGCCTATCATTCAGGGTACTACGATGTCTTCTGCCAGTGGAGATCCCCTGGGGATTGAAGGTTATGATTACATCGAAATCTATTGTGATTCCGCACGGCAAACTGCGTATTATCTAACGCACGGATTTGGTTTTGTGCCAGTTGCTTATCGCGGTCCTGAAACTGATACAAAAGATGCAGTGAGTATCCTGCTCAAGCAGGGAGAGGCGTATTTGATCATTACTTCTCCACTGCGCAGCACGAGCCCGCTTTGTGAGTTTGTGCATAAGCATAGCGTTACTGCACGCGATGTTGCCTTCACTGTCGCAAACTGTGAAGCCTTTTATTATGAGGCAATCAAGCGTGGTGCTACCAGTGTTCAAGCTCCAACTGAGTACAGCGACCAAGGTGGTACAGTGCGCCGTGCTTCAATCCGCACTTATGGCGATGTGATTCACTCTTGCGTTGAACGTAAAGGCTATCAGGGGCACTTCTTTCCTGGCTTTGTTCCTTACAAAGACATTTTCCATGATCGCGTTGACTGGCGTGAAGTAGGATTTAAACGGATCGATCACGTAGTTGGCAATGTCGAACTTGGCCAGATGAATACTTGGGTCAAGTTTTATGAAGATATTTTAGGCTTTTCTCAAATGATCCATTTCTCCGACAAGGATATTTCGACCGAATACTCGGCTTTAATGTCTAAGGTAATGACTGGAGGGCAGGGTAAGGTGAAAATGCCAATTAACGAACCTGCTGAGGGCCGCAGAAAGTCTCAAATTGAAGAGTACCTGGAATTTCATAATGGTCCCGGAGTCCAGCACATCGCATTTTTGACCGATGACATCATTGCAACCGTTAGAGCATTGCACCAGCGTGGGGTATATTTCTTGCGCGTGCCTAAATCCTATTATGACGAAGTGCCGCAGCGAGTTGGCACGATTAAGGAAGATCTCAAAACAATCGAAACTTTAGGCGTGCTCGTTGACCGTGATGATGATGGTTATTTGTTGCAACTCTTTACTAAGCCTCTGCAAGACCGTCCGACCTTATTTTTTGAAATTATTCAACGTGAGGGTTCAAGCGGTTTCGGCAAGGGCAATTTTAAAGCCTTGTTCGAAGCAATTGAACGCGAGCAAGCCGACCGCGGAAATTTATAAGATCAGATTAAGTAAAACAGTATGATTTTAGCATCAATTAAAGTTCCAAATTCAAGTTCTCCGACAGATCGCCTCGACGGTGAGCTTGTGCTTGTGCACCCCGATCACCAAACTGTGGCACGCCTCCCGCGAGAGCGTTTTCCGAACTTGCGTCAAACGATTGAAGTCTGGGATCATGCTGAAGTTGAGTTGCGTGAAATTGATTCAATCTTTAGATCGGGCAATTGGAAGGAGACCACAGCTACAGCAAGAGTAAGCTTTATGGCGCCATTGTCGCGCACTTGGGCCTTACTCGATGGTAGTGCGTTTATTCAACACGTGATTTTAGTGCGCAAAGCCCGCGGGGCTGAACCACCGGAAGATCTTTTTACGATTCCGCTAATGTATCAGGGCGCAAGTGAGCATTTGCTTGGTCCAACCGATGATTTTCCGCTAGCTGATGAGAAATATGGTTTAGATTTTGAATCGGAATTTTGCTTGATTACTGATGAAGTCCCGATTGGCACAATTGCCGCGAATGCGGCTCAGCATGTGAAATTAATCCTGCTCATGAATGACTGGAGCATGCGTAATTTAATTCCACGTGAATTGGCCACAGGCTTCGGCTTTTTCCATGGCAAGCCTGTTTCATCATTTTCACCTTTTGCGCTGACTCCAGATGAGCTTGGCGATTCCTGGCAGGAGGGTAGAGTACACTTGCCGATTCGCACGACTTTAAATGGTAAACTTGTCGGAGAGCCAAATGCCGCAGAGATGCACTTCTCATTTTATGATTTAATTGCGCACGCTGCTAAAACGCGGGCACTCAGTCCAGGGACAATTATTGGCAGCGGCACGGTTTCTAATCAAGACGAGTCTAAGGGGATATCGTGTCTGGCTGAAAAGCGTACATTAGAAACAATTCACCACGGCGCTCCGCAAACGCCCTTCTTGAAGGCTGGGGATCGTGTTGAAATTGAGGTCCTTAAAGCTGGTAAAAGTCTTTTTGGAAAAATGTCGCAGCAGGTCGTGCAGGCGCGCGACTATTGAGACCATCGGTAAGGCGAAAAGCCAGTTAGCGAATGAATGATGAAATATTAAAAGTTTGCCTCGAAAGTCTTTTTGACCATGCTGGAACTTTTCCACCAGCTGCGAAGGAGTTTGATCAAGCTCTCAAAGATGCTGGGTCTTTCAGCCGCACTTTAAGACGCCCATATTTAGTAGCCACGGATTTTGTTACCGAAGTTAGTAACTTGGGGCGCATCGTTACGGCTAATCTGCAGAATTATGGATTTAGTGCCGGAGCGGAATGCCGCGTTTGCGTGCTTGGTTCGACGCTTGGCGCAGCTACTACCAACCACAACTTAAGTGCGGAAATTGAAGCGATCAAAGCATTCTATGCAGTTGGTTCAGATAGCGTTCGACGCATGGCTTATGCTTATGAGTGCAAAATCGAAAATCAGCTACTCAGCGATCAAGATGCACTATTAACTTTAATTAACGATTTATCAAATCAATTTCCCTGTCCTAAATTCACTGTTGCCCTCGAGCCAAACCTCGCAACTGCAGCTTGGCAAAGTGATTTACGCTTAGCTGTAGAAATTCTAGCAGCAGTCAAACCAACGCAGAATCGAGCTCGCGTTGCTTTAAAGCTCCGGGGAAATGGCCCCCAGGCGATTACAAACGAAATTTTTGCTGAGGCACTAATGCAAGCCGTTCCACTTCGTCTACCACTTAAGGCAACTGGCGGATTGCATCATCCATTAATTGAAACAGAGCGCTATCAAAATAGCTTTGGATTCTTAAACCTGACCTTAGCTTTAATTGTCTGTGGACTAGACCGGCAAGTCAGTAAAATGGAGTTGCTGCAAATTCTTGAAAATACTGATCCCGGCTTTTTTGATTTTACAACTACACTGAAAGTCGGAAGCAAAGTGTTTGATCTAGAAGCGGTTAAAAACTTTCGTCGTAATTATAGCTTTACAATTGGTAGCTGTAGCTTAGTTGAACCCGATAGCGATCTAACGCGGCTATATTATTAATGACAGCGCTCAAAGATTGTCAGCATTTCAGTTCCGGAGAGTGTCGCTCTTGTGGGCTGTTAAATTTGAGCTATGCTAAGCAGTTGAAGGTGAAGCAAGAGCAAACTCTTCAAGCCTTAGCGCCGTTTATCAATAACGATACAGAGATTGAGTCAATTTGCGGCGCCGAGCCTGCAATGGCTTCACGGCTGAAGACAAAACTTGCAGTTTCGGGGACTGTGGAAAATCCGATTCTTGGTTACCCGCAGAGCTCGGGAGAAGTCATCGACATTAAGCACTGCCCAATCGTTGACATCGAACTTAATCGATTAGCTACGCAGCTACGTGAATTAATTACCGCTGAAAAGCTTGAGCCTTATCAGATTCATAGCCGTAGCGGAGAGCTTAAATATATTATTCTAAAAAAATCTTATTTTTATCCGCAAGTGATGTTGCGCTTTGTTTTACGGTCGAAAGAATTAGTTCGTCGGATTCGGGATATTTTACCAGAGCTAAGAAATCTTATGCGCGATCGAGGGAGAGAGATCCAAACTATTTCTGTGAATATTCAGCCACTGCCAGCAGCGATCGTCGAAGGCAGCGAAGAAATCATGCTTACCGAGGAAGTGTATCTGGAAGATCGTTTAGCTCAAACCGAGCTATTATTTTCGCCGCAGTCTTTCTCGCAAGTTACGCCACAAATTGCAGAGAAATTATATCTAAAGGCAAGCCAGAAGCTAAGAGCCGTGAACTCAAGCTCAGTGCTAGATTTATTTTGCGGAGTTGGCGCTTTTGGCTTAGTTGCTTTGCGACATAATCCACAACTCAAGCAGGTGACAGCAGTTGAATCTACAGCGACAGCTGTGATGGCCGCGAACCTGGCTGCGAATAAAAATGCACTTACAAATTATCGTGCAGAGCAGATTGTGGTAGAGGATTTCGCGGAACTGAAAAGTCATCGCCATCACGATACTTTGATCGTTAATCCTCCACGCAAGGGTCTAGGGGAGAAAATCGCTCAGTTTGTAATCGGCCAGAAACCAAAGCATTTGCTGTATTCAAGTTGCAGTTTAAGCACTTTAGCTAAAGATTTAGCGTGCTTAAGCCCTGAGTATAAACTTAATTCAGTGGCAGTCTTTGATATGTTTCCAATGACTGAGCACTTTGAAGTGCTAGTGCAGCTCGAGCACTAGAAAAGCGGCGGATTTTCCTGTATAGAGAATTCCTCAATTATTTCTTTGGTAGAAGTTAAATCCAGCTTTTTATAGTTTTTGAAACTCCAAAAAGCTGTGACTAGGATTTTTTGGTTTATACTCTGACTTCTTAATTTGTGGTCGTCTTTGGAATGCGCATAATTGATATTCCAGAGACGACCGGGATAGGTTGTCTGGAGAAAATTATGAGGATGGATACTCAAGAATTCGTTGCTGGCGTGATGGCACAGCAACACGTTAGCCGTTACATAACTTACGATCAAAGGGTGGCTAAAGCTGCTCAAGTGAGAAGTGAGGACTATGGCGATACGGAAAAGGCACACCGAGATGCACTTGCCGAACAGATTCGCTCGTTGGTTGGTGAAGGAGTAACTTACCAGCACAAGCGAGCTCATCATGGAGATTACGTGACCGAGATGGTTTTTCAAGGCCACAGAGTGACAGTTCGCTGTTCGGGAGCAATTGCAGGCAGTCCAAGATGGTGGTACGTAACTTGGGTTGGACGCACTTTCGATGGTAAGCCCACCCCCTGCACTTCTTCGACTGTTGACAGGTGGAGGGCGATCCGTCAGATCTTGGGAAAACTCGGAGTGACAATTAAAGCGGCTTCTGCCTGACGCCACGACTGTCTAAAGAATGGCTGTAGCTCGGAGAGGTTTTCCTTTTGGTTATCTACTCTTAGTCGCAGCACTTCTTTCATGCTTCTGGAGCATCTCGACAAATTCCTCTTTACTAAGTATTTTTCCCTAAATCTTAACCAGTTGCTGAGGAGCATTTATGAAAAAAATCCTACTTATTTCGCTTGTCATGTTATTTGCTTGTAAACATCAAGCAGTGGTTCCGCAAGAAGAGCACCCCATGCCTGTACAAGTTAGCTCTAAGCAGTTTGATCAACTAAAAACACTCGCTGGAACATGGGAAGGCGCGCATCGGACAGCTAAAGGCAATGAGCCTGCGAAAGTTGAATATCAAATTACCTCAGGTGGTAGCGCAATCGTCGAAAAACTTTTCCCAGGAACACCCCATGAAATGGTCTCGATTTACACTCCAACAAAAACGCAAAACGGATCAACGGTTTTAATGACACACTATTGTATGCAGGGAAATCAGCCGCGGCTGGAGTTAACTAAGGCCGACACCAAGTCAATGCATTTCAGTTTCGTAGAAGGCACAAATATTACTTCTGACAAAGACATGCATATGCATGCACTTAAAATCACATTCAAAGATCAAAATAACTTCACTCAAGAGTGGACTTCGTTTAAAGACGGCAAAGCAATGAAGCCAGAAGTTTTTACTTATTCGCGGATCGGTAATAATTAATGGGTCGAGCTTAAAGCACAACTTGCTTACGAATTAATGCCTTGCCGCTTGGTAGAGTTAGTCTAATTTCAATTAGCCATAAACCTGGAGCAGTTGTTTGTGGCAAGGCGTAATGGCCTGGACGGCTTGGAAGTTCTTCGAGTGTTTTCTCAAAATCCATGCTTGAATTTGCTGGGCGAGTTGCACGTAAAATAATTTGCCCTGCTGCATAGGCTTGAGTTTGAGCTTGTCTGAGGATCAGGACTTTTTCTCGATCATTTGTGACAATTTCGAGATCTAAGCCGATTTCTTTTGCACGCTGCCCTTGATCAATCACTGTTTGATATGATTGGCTGCGCTCGTAGGCACGATCTTCAATCGGAGTGTCTGCAGTATTTTTGGCCAGAGTAAAAAGGGCAATGTTTAGCATAACCGTCGTAGCCAGTACGGCAAACACAAAAATTGGCCAAATATAGTAGCCTTGCGGTCTTATGGGCAACGCTTCTTGCTTATTCATTGTTGGCTTCACTCTCTTCCTCTTCAAGATCACGACTTTCTTTCTCCGGACCTAGCAAAGTAATTTCCTGAGTTCCTACAAAGTTGTAGTCATCGACAAGTTTAATCGTAATACGCTTTGCTCCAGCTTCAAGTAAGTCCGGGGAGAAGTTGAAAAAAACAGGAACAATCAAATCTTTGCCGCCAGCTACTTTAATGGGATTTAAAGGCGTGATAAAACTCACGGCATTTTGTGCTACAATTGAAAGTGTGAAGCTTCGCTCAGTCTCGCTTTTGTTCGAAATATGAAGATTCATCTTATTTGAGATCTGGTTACTACTTAGTCGTAAAAAGACATCGTCAGTTTTTCCACGCATGAGTTGAAATTCACTAAGTTCACGCGTCGAAAAGAAATAGGTAAAAGTCGAAAAATACAGCGCCAGAATTGAGCCATAGAGCATTACCCGTGGGCGAATAAAGTGCGTCCGACTTCCCGCTAAGCCGTGCTCTGTATCGTAGCGAATTAGTTTAAGTGGTCGGCCAATTTTGGCCATGATTGAATCACAAGCATCAGCGCAAGCTGCACACTGCACGCATTCAAGTTGTAGGCCGTTACGGATATCAATACCTGTAGGACAAACCCGCACACACAAGCCGCAATCAATACAGTCACCTTTTGTTTGTTGCCCTTCTTTCTCCAGCTTTCCTCGAGGCTCGCCACGATTCCGATCGTAGCCGACTAATAATGAATCAGAGTCGAGTAAGACTGACTGAAACCGTGCATAGGGGCAAAGCACAGTACAAAACTGCTCCCTAAACCAACCAAACTGAAAGAGAATTACGCCCATCATCAAAAGAGTTACTAGGAACATGTCTAGATTTTCAAGTGGCGAACCAGTAATCATATGCAGTAAGCGATCTTTTCCGAGGAAGTAAGCAAGAAATGTGCTCGCGATGCACCAAGCAATTATAGAAAAGACCAAGTACTTTGCGGATTTTTTCAAAAATTTTTCTACGGTCAGGTGGCTCTGGTCGAGCTTCTTGCGTTTTTGCGGAGAACCTTCGATCAGTGTTTCGATTGGTCGAAATACGAATTCGACAAAGACAGTTTCTGGACATGCCCAGCCACACCAAATTCTTCCAAATAATGCAGTGAAGAAGAATAAGGAAAAGGCGAGTGCGCCGAGCACTAAAAAAAGATAGCGCATATCTGTTGCCCAAAAAGTGCTCCCAAAGAAAACAAATTTGCGATTAAAAATATCAAGGAAAACAGCTTGACTGTTGCCCACTGTAATCCAAGGCATACTCAGATAAACCGTAAGCAGTATGTATGCTACAAGCGTGCGGCGCCGATAAAAAAAGCCACGAATGATCTCGGCATAGACCCACTTGCGGCTGCCATCTTTTGTTACAGTATATAGGGTCTCTCGATAATCTGACATTTATTTATTGTAGCAGATCTCCCTGCGGTGCTTTGGGATTTGCAGGATTTGTCCCCTGGAGAGTCCAAACATATGCGGCAATTAGATCGATATCGCTATTCGGCAATACTCCTTTCCAGGCAAGCATTCCTTTATCGAGCACACCAGTCTCAATTACATTTCGAATCTCAGTTAACTTTCCGCCGTGGATCCAATAGGGGTCCGTCAAATTTGGACCAACCAAGCCTTCGCCATTTTGGCCGTGACAGGCTGCGCAGCGCAATGCATAGATCTCTTTACCTTTTGCTTTTGTCTGTTCTGAGCCGGCAAGTTTGACAAGGCCATTTTCGTCTAATGATCCAGCCTGCTGCGTAGCAGCATTTTTGGCTTGAACCTGTTCGAGCTCGCGCATTGCGCTTTGTAATTGGTCTGCTGTGGTATTACCTGGTAGTAGATGGTACCACGCTACGTAAGCAACGCTCCAAAGCATTGTGAAGTAAAACAAATATAGCCACCAACGCGGTAGGTCGTTATCAAATTCTTCAATCCCATCATAGTTACTGTCGAGTAATTTATCTTGCTCTTTCATAATTTAGAGTCCTCGTCGTTTAGTGGAAGTCTTGCTTCGTTTTCATAGCGTTCACGCGCAATTGGCCGATAAACCCTGTAAATCAGACCAATAAACATGAGCATGAATACTAGACTGGATAGTTGTGCCCAGAGCGTGCTTTCAGCTGCATTAATTAGGAAGCGCATAATTACTTCTGTTGTCCTTTGATGTCTGTGCCTAAACGTTGCAGATATGCAATCATCGCAACGATTTCCTTACTTTTAAAACCTGGATCTAAATTTGCCCCTTGGCTTTGGAGTTCGGCAGTAATTTTTTCAGCTTGCTGATTAAGGTTGATAACTGCTTGAGCGATTTGCTCATCGGTGTAAGGAACGCCAAGCTTTTTCATGATCTTTAGCTTATTCTGTGTTAGCGCTGTATCGAGCTCATAGCTATAAAACCAAGGATAAGCGGGCATGATTGATCCTGGGCTTGTCGAGCGTGGGTCAAGCATGTGGCGATAATGCCAGAAGTGATTGTATTTGCCGCCAATCCGATGCAGATCGGGACCTGTGCGCTTCGAGCCAAACTGGAATGGATGATCGTAAACAAATTCTCCAGACTTAGAATACTCACCATAACGCACTACTTCTTCGCGAAAGGGACGAATCATCTGGCTATGACAAGTATAACAGCCTTCGCGGATGTAGAGATCTCGTCCCTCAAGCTCTAATGGAGTGTAAGGTTTTACCGAGCTAATTGTCGGTACGTTACTAGCGATTGCGATCATCGGTACAATTTCTACGATTCCACCGATGAGCACTGAGACTAAGACAAGTGAGCTAAAGAGTAGGGGTTTACCTTCTAGTGTATAGTAGTGCCAGCTGCGGCCAGGTAAGCTCGCGCTAGAATGTGATGCCACTAAAGGATATGCCTGTGCTTGCTGGTCACTTAAATCTACGTTTGAGGCTTTTGCTTTGATAAAAGTTTTGAAAAAATTAACCAGAGAGAGAGTTGTTCCAGTCAAATATAGGGCACCGCCAAGTGCGCGAATCCAATAGAATGGAATTAACTTTGTTACTGTTTCAACAAAGTCCGGGTATTTTAATGTTCCATCAAGGTTAAAACCACGCCACATTAAACCTTGAGTAATCCCGGCGACCCAGAGTGAAGTCATGTATAAAACAATCCCAATTGTTCCGAGCCAAAAATGCCAGGCCATGAGCTTTTTACTATAGACTTCTGTTTTCCATAGTTTGGGGATTAAATAATAAATCATTCCAAAGGCAATAAAGCCGTTCCACCCGAGTGCACCGCCATGAGCATGCCCAATTGTCCAGTCTGTGTAATGTGAAAGCGCATTTACAGCGCGAATTGACATCATCGGGCCTTCAAATGTGGACATGCCGTAGAAGGTAATACCGACAACGAAAAACTTAAGGATTTCATCCGTGCGCACGCGATCCCAGGCTCCACGCATGGTCAGAAGTCCATTGATCATTCCGCCCCAGGATGGCGCAAGTAGCATTACAGAAAAAACCATTCCTGTGGTTTGTGCCCATTCAGGCAGTGAAGTATTTAATAAGTGATGTGGCCCTGCCCAAATATATAAAAATACTAGTGACCAAAAGTGCACAATTGACAGACGATAAGAATAAATTGGCCGGCCAATAGCCTTAGGCACAAAATAATACATCAGTCCCAGAAATGGTGTGGTCAAGAAAAAGGCTACAGCATTATGGCCATACCACCATTGCACGAGCGCATCTTGAATTCCAGCAAAAACAGGGTAACTCTTAAATAGTGAAACAGGTAATGCTAGCGAATTGACGATATGCAGCATGGCAACTGTCAGTACAGTGGCAATGTAGAACCAAATTGCCACGTAAATATGCTCTTCGCGTCGCTTAATAATCGTTCCGAAAAGGTTAATTGCAAAGACAACCCAGATCAGCGTAATTGCAATGTCGATTGGCCATTCGAGCTCGGCGTACTCTTTGGAAACAGTGATGCCGAAAGGCAGTGTGAGTGCTGCAGAGACAATAATTGCTTGCCAACCCCAAAAGTGAATTTTACTTAAAGTGTCGTTAAACATGCGTGCTTTGCAGAGGCGCTGAGTTGAATAATAAATCCCGGCAAAAATTGTATTTCCAGCAAAAGCAAAAATTACTGCATTTGTATGCAGTGGTCTAAGGCGACCAAAAGTTATCCAGGGTAAGCCTAAGTTGACTTGCCAATGCGCAAGTTCAAGCGCAATCAGCAGACCCACAAGCATTCCGACAAAGCCCCAAATTAGCGTTGCGATTACAAACTTGCGGACAATTTCATCGTCGTAATAAAAAGTTTCAAGTTTCGAATTTTGGCTCATAAGCATCTCTCTTCTCTAGTTCTTGATGACTTTCTAGACGAAGAATTTGAAACTGTATAGCGCGAAGAAATTGCATTTAGGCAGTAATCTTGAATCTTTTTTTATAGATTACCCAGTGTATGAAACTAACTACTGAGAATGCTTAGTAACTAGCGACATTGAATCTGTTCTGGACTTAAATTCCTGATCCCGATGTGCCTAGCATGTGTTTGAGTATTAAAGTGACTAAATAACGAAAAAGTACCAGCAAGAATTATTAGCAGTGCCGTTAAGCGTGGTTGTGAAATTTTTAGTGATGAGGTCAACAGGTTCAAAATTGTAGTTACTGATGTCATCACCGGGAGTGTCCCCAACCAGAATAAAGTCATCACGGCAATTCCATTTACTGTCGACCCACTTGCAACGGCAATTGCAACAAAAGAATAAAGCCAGCCACAGGGCAATAAAGTTGTGGCAAGTCCAATCAATAGAGCCCGAAAAGAGGCAGGAAATCGGGCCATTTTGTGCATGATTAGAGCAATCGCTTGCTTGAAAGGGAAGCCAATCGCCGGTGAAATTCTTAGCTTTAGGAAAAGCGTTTCGATGCTGCGCTCTGTATAGAAAGTAAATAAACCGAGCGTAACTAATAGAATGCCAACTACGAGTGCACTCATTTGAGCGATGCCCTCAAGCATCGCTAGATCGTTTAACTTTGAGCCAAAAAAGCCTGCAACTGAACCAAGTATGATGTAAGTAATTAACCTGCCAAGGTTATATCCGAAGATGATCGCAGCGCGCGGCTGCTGAGCATGGGCAGCAAGTCCAGCAAATCCTCCACACATACCAGCGCAATGTAAGCTACCAAGTAAGCTTGCGGTCAAAATTGCGATAGCGCTGAAAGAGTTGTTGAGCACATACGCTCTCTAGCTTATTTTTGTCTCACTGTATAGACTGTTGAACAAGCAGCTTATGAACGAGCAAATTATTACCACCGTAACTGATCGAGCTTTATGCTTACACTGTGGCTTGCCGATCATGGATGTCGATCGGAAGACTGACCGAGCCACATTTTGCTGCATCGGATGTGAAACAGTTTATCAAACCCTTGAGCAATTGGGTTTAATGGATTTTTATAAGTATCGTGGTGATACGAGCGGTCGCCGAATAGCAAACGATCGGAGCTCAAGCCAGTATGACATGCTCGATCGCAAAGAAATTAGTGAAAATTTTACCACCGTAGTAGAAGGGGAGTTGCGACGCGCAAGTTTCGATCTAGCGGGGATTCATTGCGCAGGCTGTGTGTGGTTATTGGAAGCGCTACCTAAAATTTTACCTGCAGTAAAAAACTCTCGCGTTAATTTTGGGCTTGGCAAATTAGACCTGATCTATGACGCAGCGCAAGTGTCGCTTTCTAGAATTGCAAAAGAAATATCCAAGCTCGGATATGAAGTGAAGTTTAGTACAGGACTTGCTAAGTTTGGACTATCTCAGTCACAGGGCAAACACGCTGAACTTTTACGACTTGGTATCGCTGCAGTTTGTGCTGGGAATACGATGATGTTTGCCGTAAGTCTTTGGCAAGGAATTGCGACAGGGATCGAATCGCAATACGGAAATCTATTTCGTTGGGTAAGCTTACTAGTTAGCATACCTGCAGTCTTTTATGCAGGCTTTCCCTTCTACCGTAACGCCTGGAATGCTTTACGCTTGGGGCGCTTCCATATTGATTTGCCGCTCTCGATTGCAATGCTTGGAGCCTTTACTGCAAGTGTTGTGAATACATGGGCAGGGCGCGCAAACGTTTATTTTGATTCAGTCTGCGCGCTGATTTTTTTGCTACTTGTAGGTCGATTTCTCCAGCAACGCGCGCTCGACCGTGCGCGATCGCATACAGAATCAGCTTGGAGTTTGTTCCCCGCGCAAGCATATGAATGCAGAGCTACTGAAATTCACGAGATACCGCTGCAACTTGTGCAAGTCGGAAATTTGTACGAAGTGCTGCCCGGGACGCGGGTTCCTGTAGATGGAATCATCGAGGTCGGAAATTCAGATTTAGATACTTCAATTCTCACAGGTGAGTCACAGGCGCAGCCTGTGACCGTAAATGACCTTGTCTTTGCCGGGTCACTTTGCCTTGATGGCCGGATTAGAATCCGCGCAATTTCAACTGCGATCGATAGTCGTGTTGGAAAAATTCTAACTGAATTGAAATCTGAGAATTCTTCTCGACCACAGCTACTTAATCTCACTGACCGTGCAAGTAGTTATTTTGTCGGCGGCGTTCTTTTACTTGGAATCTTTACCTTTATTTACTGGGCTCAATTCGATTTCTGGAGTGCGCTAGATAATACCGTCGCCTTACTTGTGGTGAGCTGCCCATGTGCTTTGGGGATTGCTGCTCCGCTGGCATTTACGCGTGCTGCAGGGATGGCCTCGCAACATGGAATGCTCTTAAAATCTGAAGAGGCCTTGGAGCGGATCGCAAACATCCGCACAGTTTGCTTTGATAAGACTGGAACACTCACGACCGGGGCACCGCTAGTTGAAGAATTTAATCTAATTGATCAAAGCTGCACGGCGACTGAGTTGTTAGCAATCGTTAGTGCTTTGACGAATTATCATCTGGCACACCCAGTGAGTCGCGCTCTCTATGATTATGCTAAGACGCATTCGAGCGCTAAGCAGCAGATCGGAAACTTTAGAGCGATTCCTTCTGCGGGGATTGAGGGGCAGGATCAGTGCGGACGGGAGTGGCGTATTGGTTCCTTAAATTGGCATCAGCAAATCGCTGGGTTTAATGCGGGGCGACAATTTGCTGATTTACGTCTACAATCGCCAATTATCCTCTCACGTGACGGAGAGCTAATCGCCTACTTTTTACTTGCCGATACAATTAAAGCTGAGGCTAGCGAGCT
>JAEUWB010000044.1 GCA_016786595.1 bacterium
CAAGGAGTTGGGAAAACTGCAATCGCTGAGGGCTTAGCTGAAAAGATAGTCGAAGGTTCTGTTCCTAGCCAGCTTAAAGACATGCAGATTTTTTCACTCGACATGGGTCTTTTAATTGCCGGCACGCGCTATCGTGGGGATTTCGAGGAACGCCTTAAGGGCGTGGTCAAAGCTTTAGAACAAATTAAGGATTCAGCACTGTATATTGACGAGATTCATACGATTGTTGGCGCCGGGTCGACCTCTGGCGGTTCACTTGATGCAGCAAATATTTTAAAGCCGCTTTTAACTCAGGGCACAGTGCGCATCATGGGCAGCACTACTTTTGAAGAATATAAAAATCACTTCGAAAAAGACCGCGCCTTAGCGAGACGTTTTTTAAGTGTTGAAATTAACGAACCTTCAACTGAAGAGACAATTAACATCCTCAAGGGCTTAAAAAGTCGCTTTGAAAAGCATCACCAAGTGACCTATAGCGAGCAGTCGATAATTAGCGCGGTAGAGCTTTCACAGAAATTTATCACTAATCGTTTTTTACCAGATAAAGCAATTGATGTGCTGGATGAAGCCGGAGCCTTAGTTAGTCTTTCCAATCAGTCAAAAGATCAAGGTAAGAGTGCTCTCAAGTCAACATGGCCAATTGTCAAAGTATCCCATATTGAAAAGATAGTTGCTTCGATCGGGAAAATCCCTCCGCGCACAGTAAGTTCTTCCGAGACCGAGCGTTTAAAAAATCTAGAAGGCGATTTAAAGCGTGTTGTTTTCGGCCAAGATGCTGCAATCGAATCCCTTGCCCAGTCCATTAAGCGTAGCCGTGCTGGCTTAACCGCCGATCAAAAGCCAATTGGATCGTTTCTTTTTGCTGGACCGACCGGAGTTGGAAAAACAGAAGTCGCTAAGCAGCTGGCTCTGACTTTAGGTATGGAACTGATTCGCTTTGACATGAGCGAATACATGGAAAAACACTCTGTAGCACGTTTAATTGGCGCTCCTCCTGGGTATGTTGGCTTCGATCAAGGTGGGCTTTTAACTGAAGCAATTATTCGAAAGCCCTCAGCTGTACTTTTACTCGATGAAATTGAAAAAGCTCATCCAGATATTTTCCATGTGCTGCTACAAGTCATGGATAATGCCACGCTGACTGATACCAGTGGTAGAAAGGCAGATTTTAGAAACGTTATTTTAATTCTGACTTCGAATGTTGGTTCAGATGCGCATAGCACGAATGCTATCGGCTTTAATGAGCAGCAGCCAAAATCCAGCGACCAATCGATTAACAAGATGTTTCTTCCAGAATTTAGGAACCGCTTGGATAAAATTGTAAATTTCTCGCCACTTCAATCTGACATTATTGAGCGTGTAGTTGATAAATTTATCACTGAAATTGATTCGACTTTGGCCAAACGTAAGGTAAGCATCATGCTCACCGCTGAGGCGCGTACTTTAATTGCCAAGCAAGGCTATGATGTGCGTTTTGGCGGGCGCTCGGTGCATCGTTACATTCAAAGCAATATCAAAGATAAGCTTGCCGACGAATTACTGTTCGGCTCTCTCGCTCAAGGCGGCCTAGTTAAGGTTGATGTCAAAGATCACCAACTCGAACTTCATTTCGAACCCCGTAAGAGCAAATTAGTAAGGAAAGGTCTTGGGAAAGAAGGGCGTAGCAGCACTGAAACCGTTGGGTAAAACCTAAAGTCTTTCGTGCCGCTACGCTAGGCGTTGCGATTAGCGTCTGGCTTAGTAGCCTTTCCCTGTTAGCAATTCATCGATCTGCTGAATAGTCACACCGAATTGCGACGATTTCCATTCACTGCCTAATCTGGCTAAAAGAAGTATCCCAGCAGCCTCGATTACCTTGCGGCAAAAGGCAAGCTGCTTGTCAATTTCAACACAGAAGCCTCTTTCGTAAGAAGGTAGACTAGTCACAACTCTACACCAAGTGAGGAGCTGGGAAAGCTGATCTTCATAAGTTCCCGTAGTCGAATTAGCGGCGGTTTCGATCTCATCGAGAAGCGCTTGATTAGTAATCAACAGGTCACGATAGCAGCTTTCACTTTGAGTGATGCGCCGCCTCAGGTCTTCGATGGTGCATTGGATCGTCTGCTCGAGGTCATCCTTCGGCAATTTATCCTTCTCCTCACAAGCGCTGCTCAGTGCTTGACTGGCCTGCTCTAAAAATCCTGCTGAGCAGAGCAAATTGCATCGAACAATGAAAATACAGCACAGCGCAATAGCTTGAGTCGTTCCTTGCCACCTTGCTTCGGCTAAAGCTGCAACGCGCTGCAAGAACTCGAGGCTCTCTTTGAGTTCAGCTTCTGTTGCAAGAGTGCTCCTGCTGTTCTTAGGAGCATCATACTCTGACCCTAATCGCGACAGCCCTACCCTAGGGACGCCAATAGGACTGGCAAGTAGGTTTCTCTCTGAATCTAATCCCACTGCAGCTCGCATTAGTTCGATCGCGAACCCCCACGTCCTTGACTCTTCCATTATTGCGATTCGCAAACCAAAAGCAAACAAAAGATCTGGAATAGTATCGTCGTTGCTCGCCTGCAATTTCACGGTCCCAGCCGAAAGCTGATGGATTAACGCGAGAGCACGATCATGCTCCATCGTTAGAATTTTTTCGACAGTTAACGTCTGAACTGAATTATAGGACATAAAGTCCCCCTTTCGACCGAGTTTTACTGGTCGCCTGAAGTGTAGTTTCTAAGCTTGGATTTGACACCTCAAGTAACCAGTAAGATATCTTAAGATCAAAAGACCAAAGTCGACCGGTAATAAAACCTTAATCACTGCTACGCCCCGAGTTGTAATTGCATTTAGCGTTGACAACTCAAGGCGTAAAATTTTCTTTACTCAGGATAGGAATTTGAAGCCCTTGCGTATACCATAATTAACATAAAAAGTAAGCTCCCTCGCGCGGGTCCATGCATACACCCCTCACCGTCATTCGCTAATTTCAATAAACTCAAAAATTCAAGAATTCATCATAAATTCGAATAGTTATTCTAGAAATAATTCCTCCGACCCTAGCGCTTAACTCTTTTCCAGAAGCTAAGATCTAAAAAGTAGTTGTTGCTCTTTGAAATCTTCAATGGGGTAAGCAAACGCACTGCAAACGCTTCCAATTTCTGGAGGCGTTGCGGTCAAATAAGGTTTTGTCCAAATGCTTCCGTAAAAAACTCTACGGAGGAAAAAATGAAAAATGAAGAACAACTACTCGACATGGTTCCGTCTGTCCTCAGAAGTTTCCTCAAACTCCAGGATTCCGAGGCGACAGGTACGATCGACCGCACAGAATGGATTGAGATGGAGCTTGGCTTTAGAACGGCGCTCTATCAGTTCACGGGTCTACTGGGTGAAGAGCCTTACGTGGGACTTACCGTTGAACACACGCCGATCGGTTATGAGATCGTGCTACATCTCATCCAATCCGGAGGTTCGCGTCGGTCCCCGCGCCTACTGGCACAGAAAACACTGACACTGGATGCGTTCATGCAGGAATTTGGCGACCACGGCGCTGTGCTGATTGAAATCGCGCGCACTAACCAATACTTGCCGCTGGACTGGCTCTGCATCGAGCGTACGGTCGAATGGGAATCCGCTGCACACTTGGCGCAACAAGAATTGCTGCCGACGGTGCTGCGTGGGTTTATTTTCGGCTCACCTGATCCTGCAGAAATTCCAGTTGAAACACGAACACGGAGAAAGGAATGAACTCGACTGATGCTGATAGCGACTCTGCTGCACTAGCAACAGGGTTTGCCTTGGGCGTGTGGTTGTTCACTGGTTTTCCAAAGTCCTAGCACGACTTAAGGTAACAAATGACCGCACGCCCTCTAACCAACTTAGCTTTTCCCGCGCTCTGCATTTTCGACTTCAAGAATCTTATCGCCAGAAAGTCCAAGATAAGCGCTCATCTGCTTGAGTAGCGTCTGATAGTGATTGGGATCAACTAGATTGAGTCGATACTCATTGATGACCTTAATCATCATGTTATCTTTCCAGTCTTCCCAAGCTTCTTTAGAAACTTTTTCGTAAATTTCCTGCCCCAAAGGACCAGCAAATGGAGCTGCCGCTAAGCCTTCGGCTTCTTTCTTTAATTTCACACAGATTACTGTTCTAGACATTTGCTTTCTCCTTCTTTGCCCTTCAGCTATAACAATCACGATATAATTTGTTATCGAATTAAGAGCAAGCTATGGACAAAAAATACGGCATCATCGGTTACCGCTTTGGGTTTGGTGGTTATAAAGCTGGAGCAGAATATGGGCCAGACACTTTACGCGGCGTAAAGTTGGTTGAAAGACTCAAAGCGCTCGGCAAAGATGTTTCTGACCTAGGATCAACCGATTTAAATTTTAATTCACAATCTGCTTGTAGAAATAATATTAAAAATCACGACAACGTCGCTGCCGCGCTACGAGACATCAACAGCCGGACAAAATCAGCACTTGAAGCTGGCTATTTCCCGATCATCCTTGGCGGAGATCACACCGTTAGCCTTGGAACTTACAGTGCCTTCAAAAGTCATTACGCTGGAAAGAAAATAGGGCTACTTTGGATTGACACTCATCCAGATCTCAATACTCCAGAAACTACGACCTCAAAAAATGCCCATGGTATGACCATTGCTTTCCTCACTGGAATTGCCCCTACTCCCTTAATCCCAGAATTTCCGCAGAGCCCGCTTGATTTCAAGCAAATCGTCTACGTCGGCTTGCGCGACATCGACGCGCCTGAGAAGGAATTAATCCGCAAACACAATCTCACTGCCTACACGATGAAAGACGTAGACTACCACGGCGCTGGAAAAATCATGGATCAAGCGCTCTCTCAAGTAATGCAAGGGACCGAGGGTTTTATTGTTTCATTCGACCTTGATGCTGTTGATCCTGCGCTTGCACCTGGCACGGGCACACCGATTCGTGGCGGCCTCACATACCGCGAATCTCATCTGATGGTTGAAATGTGTTATGAAACAGGAAAGATGCTCGGGTTTGAACTTGTAGAATTAAACCCGAGTTTAGATATTAATGACCAGACTGCTGATTTTGGCGCGTCGTTAATTGAATCTGCCGTTGGAAAATCAATTATGTAGGTGCTGCTCGAAAGCAGGCGTATCCGCTCAAAAGTCCTATTTCTTGACAATTTCAGGAGTTAACAGTGATTAGTTCCGCGCAAGTCCCTGAATCTCTTATTGAAAATGTTTACCCAATGTTTATCACCAGACTTCCATTTTTATTGTGGTGCTAGTATAGCACTTGCGCATCTTTTGCTTAGATATTTCTCGAGCAAATGCTATTTATTTGTATCTGGAACGTAGCACTTATAACAGGGGCTAAAACCTTATTCTTTAGTGAGAAGCTTTTAGCTGCAGTTATAATAAATGAAATCCTCTTGATAGAGTTTAATAGAGAACAATATGAATAAGAAGTTACTTGAAAAATTCAAAAAGCAACTACTCATGGAAAAGCAAATGGTTTTAAACCATCTGAGTGAGTTAAAAGACGAGTCTGAACAAAATCTCGAAGAAGGTCCAGGGGACTCTGTTGATATTGCCTCTCTAGAAATCAGTCAGGCTGCAATTCAAAAGCTCGGAACTCGTGAGCGTAAGCATCTTGACAAAGTTGAGCGCGCCTTGAAAAAATTCGACACTGACGAATACGGTGTCTGTGAGGAATGTGGTGAAGAAATTGCCGCGGCGCGTCTTGAAGCCCGACCAATTGCCCAACTCTGCATCGACTGTAAGCGTCTGCAAGAGCAAAAAGAACGTCAATACACTGATGAAAGTGATGATGATGATGATTCTGGCTGGGGTTCTGGCGAATCCGTCTCCATCGACTCTGACGACTAGCTTACTTACTTTTGACCGTCGTCCGTAAGGACGAGAAAGTCATAGGGCGCGAGAAAGAAAAAGTAAGCAAAAAGAAAGCGGTAGGCCTTCTTTTTGTAATTTTGATCGTCATCCGTGAGAACGACAAGTCATAAGGTACAAGAAAGAAAAATTAGTTGGACCTAGTCCATCAAAGGACTAGGTCGTGTAAGCCAGTCGTAGGCAGTGCAAGTTCCACAAATTCTTCACTTAGTAATTCATAGGTCATTGCGAACGAAATGAAGCAATCTCTTCACTTAGCGCGATAAAATGTTGTTTACCGGTGAACAGATTGCTTCGTCACGTTGTTCCTCGCAATGACACGAGACGCAAACAGATTACCGCACTTGCTGTCGTAAGCTCCCAGTGGCTTGAAGCAGCTGCAAGCTACATGCCGTTTTCTTTGATCCAAACTTTCTTTTCGCAAAAGAAAGCCTCTGCGTTAAGCAGTCCGCTATATGGCTAGAAGTGTTCTCGAGTGGTTTGAAGCAGCTGCAAGATACATGCCGTTTTCTTTGATCCAAACTTTCTTTTTCGCAAAAGAAAGCCTCTGCACTAAGCAGTCCGCTATATGGCTAGAAGTGTTCTCGAGTGGTTTGAAGCAGCTGCAAGCTACATGCCGTTTTCTTTGATCCAAACTTTCTTTTTCGCAAAAGAAAGTTTGGTCGGGGTGAGAGGATTCGAACCTCCGACCTACGGTACCCAAAACCGTTGCGCTAGCCGGGCTGCGCTACACCCCGATAAAACGAAGGTGCTTTATAGCTAAAATCATTGAATATTGTCTAGTTTTTATAGTTTTCCAGGAGTTTACATAAGAAATGACTAACTGTAGATTGAGTTGATGAGAAACATCAGAAAAATCATTGTCGCTGTATTATTAATTGCGATTCCTAGTTCTTTTGCGGTGGGAGAAGAGAGCAAGGTGTATACGCTTGGGTTAATTCTACCGTTTACTGGCGAGGGTGCTTCGATTGCAAATTTTACGAAGCGTTCGGTTGATTTGGCGTATAGTGAGCTATCGAAAGAAATGCAGGCAAAGCTTAAGCTGATTTATGCTGATGATTCGATGGACCCAAAAAAATCGATCTCTACGTTCCAGATGATGACAGACCTCCAGGGGGTGGACGGGATTATATGTATGACTTCGGGGATTGGGCATGCGCTTGCGCCGTTAGCGGAGCGCAAGAAGAAGTTGATGATTGACATTGGTGCGTCGGATAAGGCTTTTGCGGTTGGTAAGGACTATGTTTTTATTCACTGGGTTAGTCCGGAGGCGGAGGCGGAGAAGATGACGCAAGAGATTAAGCGTCGGGGTTATCAGAGGATCGCGGGAATTTCTCATATTCAGCAAGGGGTTGAGGCTTATAACCAGGCGTTTTTCTCGATGTTGAAGCAGGAAGGTCTTTATGAGCGGCTTGTTTTTCACGAGCAGTTAGCAGTTGGAACAACTGATTTTAATACAACTCTGACAAAGCTACGGGGTGCTAATGCTGATGCGATTTATCTAGCGGTTTTTTCAGACGGGCTTGCGACAGCATCGAGGCGGATTAAAGAATTGGGGATTGGTGGGGAGATTTTTGGGGCTGAATTTTTTGAAGACGAGCACGTTGTTAAAGCTTCGAATGGGGCTTTATATGGCAGTTGGTATGTGAATGTTGATGATGCGACAGCTGGGTTTGTTAAGAAGTATCAGGCTAGGTATCAAGAATTTCCGGGTCTTACATCGTCGAATGCTTATGATACGTTGAATTTAATTGCGCGCGGGGTTGAGTTGCATGGGAGAGACAATCTTAAGATTGCTGGGAGTTTGAAGACGTTAAAAGACTATCGAGGGGCAGCCGGCGTATATTCTGCGACTGAAGATAATCGCTTTACATTACCTGCGGCGGTAAAGATCGTAGAAAAAGATGCCTTTAAAAAGATCAATTAGAAAAAATAAATTAGAGCTGCCGTGGCCGAATTTAATGCTGAAGCATTGCAAACAATTTCCTGAGACCAAGAACTCTAAAGCCGTGTCGCATTAATTCAGCGTGACTGAATTCGGCGTAGGTTTTTTTTACCTTGGGGTCAAAGAATAAGGGATCGTAGCCAAAGCCCCCTTCTCCGCGGGGTGTGGGTAAAATTTCACCTGGGACAGCGCTGCTAACTGTTTTCTCGCTGCCGTCAGGCAAAATTAGCACTAAGAATGAGACGTAGCGGGCAGTAATTTTCGAATCAGGAGTTCTTAAGGGTAATAGTTCTTCAAGTAAGGCCTGATTGCGATCGGCATCTGTTGCGCTGGGGGGGAGGTTTTTTAATCCTCGGTAGCGAGCTGAGAAAATCCCTGGTTTTCCGGACAAGGCGTCGACTTCTAGACCGCTATCATCACCTAGGACTGCAAGATCGTGACCAAGTTGTTGGGTGCGTTGATAAACTGTTTGAGCTTTTTTTCTGGCGTTACCGAGATAGCTAGTTTGATCTTCTAGAATTTCTATTTTCTCGTTAGGGAATATATCTCTGAGGTCGAGCACTTGTATGCCAAATTCTTGAGCAACTGACTTAACCATTGCTGACTTACCGGCGCTACTGGAGGCAAAGATAAAACTTTTAAGCATTGATGCTGCTATTATTCTTTAATTGCTCGGTCTTGGGCCTGATAGACTTGGTCAAGGGCAGTAAAGGCAATATTCACCAAATTATTAAATTGATCGAGCTTGAGTGCAGCTCGTTCAGCTGTGCCTTGGACTTCAATCAGCTCTCCGCTGCGATAGGCGACAACATTCATATCAAATTCAGCTTGGGAATCTTCGAGGTAATCGAGATCAGCGACGAGATTGCCGGCAACTTGTCCAACTGAGATTGCTCCAACTTGTCGAAGTTGAACGGCGTTTTTAATTTTACCTTCGGCTTTAAGTTTTCTGATTGCGCGGGCAAGAGCAACCCAGGAGCCAGAGATTGCTGCTGTGCGCGTTCCGCCGTCTGCGCAAATTACATCACAATCAATCTTAAGGCTGACATCGGGGATTGATTTTAAATCAATGGATTGACGCAGTGCCCGGCCGATTAAACGCTGAATTTCTTGTGTTCGGCCGGATTGTTTACCAGTTGCCGCCTCGCGTGAGGAGCGTGTGTGGGTAGAGCGCGGAAGCATTCCATATTCAGCTGTAATCCATCCCTCTCCTCGCCCGGCGAGCCATTTTGGAACTTCAGATTCAATGCTGACTGTGCAATGCACTAGAGTATTGCCGAATCGAACTTCAGCGGAGCCTTCGGCGTAGGGATTTACATCGGGGCGGATTAAGATTTCACGAGTGGCAGTAGAGTTTCTGCCGTCGGCACGAGTTTTTTGGGACATCTTCCTCTCCGTTAATAAAAGAAGTAATGTGAGAGTGCGTTTTTACAGACTAAAGAGAGAAAACTCAATGTTGCGCCTATTTGTAGTTATTTTATTGATCACGCTAGCATCATCCAGTCTGAGTGAAGACCGTGCTGATGATTTATATCGCTGGCAAGACAGTTCCGGGCAGATGGTATTTGGGACCAAGCCTCCAGCCAATGCCCAGAAGCTAGAAAAACTAGAGAAGCAGACCATCACCCGTTATTCATCTAAAAAGTTAATTCAAGCCTATCAACCTGGCCCAACAACTGAACCGATTGTCGAGAAAGACGTGTTGCTAAATCAAAATTTAGATCCGAATAGCGAAACTCCTCAGGAGGTAAAAAAGACCCCTCTCGAAGAGCAACCCCCTACTGAGATCTCAAGTCCAGATGAAAAGAACTTCGACCTCAAAGCAACATTAACGCCAGGAAAAACTAAAATTACACATGGCAACCAGAATGAAATTACTTCCTGTAAAGTGAATGTGAAGAACAACAGCAGCATTGCGGCGAATAAAGTGTTAGTGATGTTTGAATTTGAAGACGGCACAACAATCTCTGCAGCTGGCCCGGAGAAGGTAAGCCCAAACGAGGAAGCTACCTATTATATTCCGCCGGACAAGTTACCTGTGCGCATCGAGCAGAAAAAGCAAGCTGGAATTTCATATCCAGCAAAGCCAAAACCCAAAATCACAATTCAAGTTGGAGCATAATTAATGAATATTTTAGCTTTCTCAGGGAGTCTGCGTTCAGCCTCTTATAATCAGCTTTTGGTTGGAGCGGCGGCGCGTGTTGCCACTGAATTTGGCGCAACTGTTCAATTAATTTCATTACGCGACTATCCATTGCCGATTTTTAGTGAAGACCTAGAGAAAGCTGAACCGCCGAAAAATGCTCAACTTTTAAAAGAGTTCTTTATTAATTCGCATGGATTTTTAATTGCCTCGCCTGAATACAATAGTTCAGTTACTGCTGCGCTAAAGAATGTAATTGATTGGGTTTCACGGACCGAAGCAGGCAAGCCACCTTTGGCGGGATTTAAAGGTAAGACTGGGGCATTGTTGAGTGCCTCGACTGGTGCGCTTGGGGGCTTGCGCGGATTAATTCACTTACGAGCAATTCTTGGCAACATTGGAGTTCATGTTTTGCCGGATCAGTACGCGTTGGGTAAAGCCCAAGAGGCATTTAATCCGGATGGAAGTTTAAAAGATGAGAAGGCGATTACTGCAGTCCGAAATCTTACAAAGTTTTTCTGCGATGTCACCAGAGCGCTTCACCGTTTAGCGTAGCAAGCTATTTACATAGTTTTCAGTAGCTCAGGTCGCGGGCAGGACAAGCTCCTCAATCTATTCACTTAGTAATTCATAGGTCATTGCGAACGAAGTGAAGCAATCTGTTCACTTAGCACGATTAAATGTTGTTTACCGGTTAACAGATTGCCACACCTGCCAGTGCCAGGCGTGGCAATGACGCGAAGAGCAGTGTGAGTCATCTACAGCTCCAAAGAAAGTCGATACAGAGCAAAAATAATGAATTGGAAACTTCGATGTTAGAGTTTGTCGGAGCAAGGACATAGGTGAATCAAGTGGATTCCTCAATGACGCGAGAAACTAATCAGGTCTGGCATTTTGGACAATAGTAAGTGCTGCGCTGGGCTTGCACTAAGCGTTTTATTGGCGTCTTACAGCGCTTGCAGGGCAAGCCGGCGCGGTCGTAAACGCGTAA
>JAEUWB010000045.1 GCA_016786595.1 bacterium
CCAATTTCCACAGCCCCTGGATCTTGCAAAATTGGCACTCCATAGCGTCCGATGTCGCCAGAAAAAGTCAGTAAGCGTCCACCGACTTCAAGCAATAAAGACATTGCACCGAGAATATGACCAGCAACAACTTGGCGTAGATTCCAGCCAGGAAGAACTTGGAAATTTTCAATTGGCGGGTAAGCCTTGAGTAAGGGTAATACTTTTTGCGCATCTTGCTCGTCGTAAAGTGGTAGTGCAGGTTTATGTTTTGAAGTGCCAAGTTTGTTAAAATATGCGGCATCTTCTTCTTGCAGGTGAGCGCTATCGAGTAAAAGAATTTTGGTGAATTCAATCGTTGCCGGAGTGCCGTAAATTGGCCCCTTAAAACCATCCTTAACGAGCCGCGGCAAGTATCCCGTATGGTCGATATGCGCGTGGGTTAAGATCACGGCATCAATTTCACTCGGCGTGACTGGGAGTTTGCGCCAATTTCTAAGACGTAAATCCTTATGCCCCTGGAATAATCCACAATCGACTAAGAGCTTTTTCTTCTCATATTCGATAAGATACTTAGAACCCGTGACAGTTCCTGCGGCACCTAAAAATGTAATTCTAATCGCTGACATATGTTCCTTTAAATTTACCCGCTATGATTAATCTGCCCCTGCAGCAGAGAGTAAGTAAGCTTCGATAAATTGATTCAGATCGCCATCAAGTACGGCTTGCACATTTCCTGTCTCCGTGTTCGTCCGTAAATCTTTGACAAGCTGATATGGTTGCATCACATAGTTTCTGATTTGACTGCCAAAATCGATTTTTTTTCTTTCGCCGGCAATTTTTTCCAGCGCTTGCTTTTGCTTTTCTGTCTCAAGATCAAAGAGTTTGGCTTTTAAAAGTTTCATTGCGCGGGCCTTATTCTTATGTTGCGACCTTTCATTCTGACAAGCAACTACAATCCCAGTTGGTAGATGCGTCAGGCGCACTGCGGAATCGGTCTTATTTACATGCTGACCACCCGCACCGCCAGATCGATAAGTATCGATTCGTAAGTCTTCATCACGAATTTCAATCTCTACGTCTTCTTCAACGTCAGGTAAAACTGCAACAGAGGCAAAAGAAGTATGTCTTCTCGCGTTAGAATCGAAGGGAGAAATTCTAACAAGCCGATGCACCCCGCGTTCTGAACGCAGGTAGCCAAACGCGGAAGCACCTTCAATAAAAACTGTCGCACTTTTGATTCCTGCTTCTTCACCCGGGTGGAGATCTAAAACTTCTGTGGCAAAACCCTGACGCTCAGCCCAACGTAAATACATGCGTAGCAACATTTCGCCCCAGTCTTGGGCTTCGGTGCCGCCTGCTCCTGAATTAATTTCAAGAATAGCATTATGCGTGTCATGTTCTCCAGAAAGCATCTGCTCAAGTTCCAGCGCACGGAGCTTGCTTTCGGCATTAGTAATTTCCTGATTTGCTTCTTCCAGCAAAGCCGCATCTGAACTCTCGCTATAGAGTTCGAGTAAGGTGCTACAATCTGAAATTTTACTTTCGAGTACTTTAAATTTATCGATAATAGTACTAAGCGCAGATTTTTCTTTTAGAATTTTTTGCGCAGCTTCTGGATTTGACCAGAAATCTGGATTCGCACTTTCAGTTTGAATGAGATCAAGGCGTTTTTGTTTACTTGCCAGGTCAAAGATACCCCCTCAAGGCTTCAAGCCTTGTACGTAGAGAGTCGATTACATTGCGTAGTTCCGAGTCGGTAATAATTGATTGAGCCATAGTAGATAACCTTAAAGCAAATCAGTAACTAGTTCGTCAAAGAGCTTTTTTTCCTTGCGACGCATCTGCTGGGCCTTACTTTTACTAACTCCCACATGGTCGTAACCGTGCAAATGCAAAACCCCATGCACCAGTAAGCGTATAAATTCTTCCTCGTATGTAACTGCATAAGCTTTAGCTTGGCGCTTAGTGGTTTGTAGTGAAATCACGACATCTCCAAGGCAATTTCCAGCAAGCTTAGCCCCACGGCCTTCACGCAAAGAGAATGAGAGCACATCTGTCGGGCGATGCTTACCACGATATTCCGCGTTAAGCTGTTCGATCACCTTGTCCGTAGTTAAAAGAATACTAAGCTCTAAACCTTCAGATCCCAAGTCGCTTAAGAGTTTCTTTGCGATCTTTTGAATCCTCGCTTTTGTTAGCGGTGCCTTGACGTTCCCCTGTAGCTGCACCTCCACGAGCGTCTTTGACTTCACCTTCATTTGTCTTGCTGTGGTCAACTTGCGAACTTTCTTGCTGCTCATCGCGGTCCTTATTTCGCTTTTCAACAGGTTCTGAATACTCAATGCGCTTGTGATGGATGCCAGTCAAAACTCGTGTAAAACTTTTGGCAATTTGATGTAAGTCCTGCAACGTCAAGTCACACTCGTCTAACTGTCCACTAGAAAAAATATTATTGATCATTTTCTGCACCACACCTTGAATACGCGCCGGTGTGGGGTCACTAAGTGTGCGCACGGAAGCTTCAATTGAATCAGCAAGCATCAAGATTCCAGCTTCCTTAGTTTGTGGCTTCGGGCCAGGGTAGCGGAAATGCTGTTCCTCCACTTCTTCATCATTAGCAGCATCTTTGACCGCCTTGTCATAAAAGTACTTTATGATCGATGTGCCATGATGTTGCGGAATAAAATCAATTACAGCTTGAGGAAGTTTATGTTCCTTAGCCATTTCAACTCCATCTTTAACGTGCGCTTTGATAATCAAAGCTGACATCGACGGCGTAAGCTTATCGTGTCGATTCTCATCGTCGGCTTGGTTTTCTACAAAATACTCAGGCTTCTTGGTTTTCCCAATATCGTGATAATAAGCACCAACTCGCGCAAGTAAACTATTGGCACCAATTGCCTCAGAACCGGCTTCGCTCATCTGCCCCATCACGATCGAGTGATTCCATGTTCCTGGAGCGCCAACTGAAAGTTCCCGCAGTAGGGGATGATCGAGTGAAGAAAGTTCCAGCAATTTAATATCTGTAAGATATGAACCGAAATATTCTGCAACAGGTGTAAGCATTGCTCCAAACATTCCCGAAACCAGTCCACCAAGTAGAGCAAAAGCTAATCTTAGCGGCGCGTCTGCAGCATTTAGATCCCCGTCAATCATTAACGCTGAAAAAACTAGTACTAAGTTGATGGCTGCAACTTGAAGCCCCGCACGCAAGAAAGCGGCACGTCTTGACCAACGCTTAATGTTTAAAATTGCAGTAAAATTACCAAGACAAATAATGAGGGGGAGAATCCAGGTGCCCGGAAAGAACAAGCCTGAAATTAAAGTAAAGCAAATCACAAAAAATACGACACTAGGCGTACTTAAAGTTACCTGCAAAAGAATGCCCCCGACAGCAAGCGGCGCGGCATAAACTAAGTCCTCAGGACTGAGGGCCTTAAATGTTGAACTTAGCGCACGCCCTAAAACAACATGCGCCTCAAGCACTGTAATACTAAAAATTAAGACTCCGTATAAAAGCGCAAGATCGCGCAAGGTTGGATTAAAGCTAGACCAAACACTTTTGCAAAATAAATAGGTCACTCCAAAAATAATTGTGACCAGAAAAGTATAAGTAATTAAAACAATCGCTAGCGGCTCGGGAAGCGCACGAATTTCAAGCGTGGACTGAATCACGATAGTGATCAGTGTGACAATTACTGAAGTCACCACCACAAGCGCAGCTTTAGAAATCGCTTCTACATTTATCAGCGGCGTAGTATTAGTTTCGCTCATCTGCCTAATATTTCCTCGGCACGCTTCAATGCCGAATCAAGTTTTTCGGGGCTGCCACCACCGGCCTGAGCTAGGTCGGCTCGCCCTCCACCACGTCCACCAACAATCTTCACTAACTCCTCAGTTAGTTTCCCAGCATGTAGACGATCCGTCAAATCATCAGTTACAGCCGTAAGTAAGAGCACTTGCCCATCCACAACTGAGCCTAAGACCACGCAGCCACTCTGGATTTTCGTACGTAGCTTATCTGAAAGCTCACGCAGCTCCTTGCCTCCAATCGCCTCAACCTTAGAAATAATATACTTTCCGCCATGCGGCGAGTTTTGAGCTCTATCGGCAAGCTTATCTCCAAGCTCACTGCGAGAACGCTGACCTTGTCGCTCTGCGTCACGTTCAAGATCCCGCAAGCGAGCAGAAAGTTTGCGAATTCTATCTTCTAGTTCTTTTTCCGGTGATTTGAGCGCCAACTCTAGATTACGAATTAAATTCTGCTTACGTTTGCTATGCTTATAGGCTTCTTCTGCAGCCACAGCTTCGATTCTACGCACGCCGGCCGAGATACTGTTTTCGTTTAGTAAATAAAAACTACCAAGGAAGCCAGAAGCCTTGGCATGAGTTCCCCCACAAAGCTCTCGCGAACGTGGACCAATCTGCACAACACGCACCTGCTCTCCATATTTTTCACCAAAAAGAGCCATTGCTCCGCTCTTCTTAGCTTGTTCGAGTGAAAGCACTTCAGTCGTGACTGCATAGTTCTCTCGCATCCAGTGATTCACTAAATTTTCAATTTCCAATAACTCCGCTTCACGCAGCGGTTGGTCATGTCTAAAATCAAACCGGAGTGCTTGCTCAGAGACGCGTGAACCAGCTTGAGTGGCATGCACTCCTAAAACATCGCGTAAAGCAAGATGCAAGAGGTGCGTGGAAGAATGGTGAATTGCAATTGAACGGCGCCTCTCCCCGTCAACTGTGAGATGGGTTTTTTCGCCAGCTTGGACTTCACCTTCAACCACGCGACAAATATGCACAATTGTGCCTGCAGCGGTTTTCTGAGTATCAATTACATCTAAGGCTGCCCCGCCATCAGTGCTTAAAAACCCCGTATCTCCAACTTGCCCGCCACTTTCAGCGTAAAATGGCGTTTCGCGCGTAACAATTACAACCTCGCTTCCTGGTTTTGCATTTTTAACTTCGCCGTTAACATCAAACAAACCAGAAATTTCAGATTCATATTCCAAAAATTCATAGCCAACAAATTTTGTCGGCAACTCTTTAACTGAGCGCTGAATCACTAACTGCGTCTCCGAAGCACGCGCGGCACGCGATCGTTCACGCTGCACTTCCATTTCACGGCTAAATTCTACCCCATCAACCGTCAATCCATGGTTACGTAAAATGTCTTCGGTTAAGTCCAGTGGGAAGCCGTAAGTATCATGCAATTGAAAGGCAGTTTTACCTGTGACAACTTTTGCCCCAGCTTGTTTAGTGTCTTGAATTGCTTGATCGAGTAAAACCAATCCTTGGTCTAATGTGATTGAGAATTTTTCTTCTTCAGCCTTAACTAATCTGTCGATTTGAGTTTGCGCCGCCTGCAACTCCGGATAAACTCCACCATAGGTTGCAACCACTTCAGTTGTAACTTTAAATAGAAACGATTCTTTAAATCCAAGAATACGACCATGTCGGCAGGCACGGCGCACTAAACGTCGTAAAACATAACCGCGCCCATCGGCCCCAGGGCGCACTCCGTCAGCGATTAAAAAGGCAATCGCTCGTGCATGATCGGCAATCACACGAAAAGCGCAATCGATATCGTAATGCGAATTATGCGCACGTTCATAATTTTTACCATCGTAATGCTTGCCGCAAAGTGCCTCTGTGCAGGAAATCAAGCGGCGAAATTCATCGGTATCATAGTTTGAACGCACACCTTGTTTCACCGCAGCAATACGCTCAAGTCCCATGCCTGTGTCGACTGCAGGCTTAGGTAAAGCTACTAGCTCCCCATTGGCGCTACGATTATATTGCATGAAAACTAGATTCCAAATTTCGATGTAGCGGCCATCGGCTTTACGAAAATCATCTTCACTCTGCGTTTTTAAATCAGTGCCAAGGTAATAGTGAATCTCTGAACACGGTCCACATGGGCCAGTCTCACCCATGGCCCAGAAATTATCTTCCTTGCCGTATTTTAAAATACGCCCAGGTAAAACATCTGTTGATTCACTCCAAAGCTTTCCTGCCTCATCATCAGATTCATAAATGGTAATCCAAAGTCTTTCTTTATCAAGCTTAAGAGTTTCTGTTAGAAATTTCCAAGCAAAGATGATTGCATCCTTTTTGAAATAGTCGCCAAAAGAAAAATTACCGAGCATTTCAAAAAAGGTATGATGTCGCGGAGTACGTCCAACGTTTTCAAGATCGTTGTGTTTGCCAGAAATACGTAAGCACTTCTGACAGGTCGTAGCACGAACATATGAGCGAGGATCGGTTCCCAGAAAGCAATCTTTAAATTGAACCATTCCGGCATTTGTAAAGAGTAGCGTCGGGTCACCCGCCGGAACGAGTGTTGAACTTGCAACAATCGTGTGATTGGCATTGGCGTAAAACTCTAAAAATGATTGTCTAATTTCAGATACTTTCATAGAGCTTTATCCTAACGGAAAAACTTATCAAGGTGAAGCTCGTAAAACTCTTCGAGGTGATTAACAACGATTGTTGGGTTAGCCGCCACTAAAATCTCGGGTAAAATACCCCCCGTTAAAACTGCAATTCTATGAGTAATTCCAATTTCTTCAGCACTCTTAATATCAGCTGGAGTATCCCCAATTAAAAGCACAGCCTCGGCCTCAGTTTGATACTCTGCACAAATTTCTCTAAGCATCTGGCGCTTATCGGACCAATGCAAGTCGTCTTCAACTCGGGTTACGATGCGCTCAATATATTTGGGGATGCAGGTATGTTGGAGGGTCTCAAGCACATGCTCTTCTGGGGCAGTGCGCGCTGTAACAATTACCTGCGGAATTTGCCGGTCTGCGATATGGCTTAAAATCTGCTCGGCTCCTGGTAAGACTTTTGGTCTTGGCACTTTCGAAAAGTCAAAGTGCTCCCAAAATTTTTTCTCGAATTCAATGCGCTCCTGCTCTTCAATAAAATGAAAAAAGTTAAAACGCTCAAAGCCGTGTTGCAGGATCTCACGGGTAATATGCGGCATGGCTAATTGCTGAAAGATGCGCTCCGACTCGCTCAATAAAAAGTCGTGGTGAAACTCAATTAGCGTTCCATCAAGATCGAAAATCACCAGCTTAATCATGAAATTGCACACGGGTTGGAATAGTTATTATTTGTGGACTATGCCCAGTCAATCGAAAAAATTTAAGCAAATCAGCTCGAGCTAATACTAATGTGCTGGTATTGACAAGTGGATGACACAGTAAGGCATCATTTTTCCACAAATCAGCGTCGATAATCACTTGCACGTCAAAATTTGCATCATGCAAAACACCAAGTAAGGTCACAGACCCAGGCTCAAGCTTTAAATATTTCATGAGTCGGGCAGGTGAAGCAAGCCTGAGCCCCGTACAGGCTAAAGTCCCAGCTAGTAATTTGAGGTCAACACTTTTCTCATAGCCAACGGCGACAAGAAAATGCTTCTTTCCTTTATCGTCACAGAGAAAAAGATTTTTAGTTTCTGCTCCAGGAAGTCGTGGAACGTGCTGTCGGGCTTCTTCACAAGTATAGACAGCTGGATGATCTACCCTGAGGTAGGGGATTTGGTGAGTTTCAAGAAATTCATAAATCATACTCTTCTTGTGTTTGATTGTAACTTATTGTGCAATACTCGGACTTGCTGGGCTACTTGACTGGCAAGCTAGTTCGAGTTGCTGGGCCTGGTTAAATTGATAAACTTCAAATTGCTGTTTTGAGCTTGTCCAGACAAGTCTTGATATTTTTTGCAAATGCTGTCGTGCAGTGGGCACTAACTCATCTTTTGTTCGATCCCAAACAAGATAATCTAGCTTATATGCTTTGAGCAGTGAACATAAATCAGGCCGCATCACATCCGTATAACCTTCAAGACAGATTTGACTGCGGTAGAATTTATGGATCGTCCAAGTTACAGAAAAAATATCGCCCGGAAGTGGAATATATTTTCTGCTAATACAAGGCCAAAAAAGCTGCGGCTTACCAGAGAAGATCCAGCCCGCTAATAGTTCCCGGCGAATCAGATCTGCGCCAGTCATATTACTAGAAACAATCCAAAGCTGGTGTAAGCTGTGTGCTCCGGTAAACAAATGCAATTGATTTGGTAACTCATCCCAGCTGAAATATTTAGGGACACGATCCGTATAGGGTTTAGAAAAACTTAATACGGCAAAAACATCGCTGCGTTTGTAATTGGCATTAAGTTCACTAATCAGTTCTTCAAACTGAGAATCTGCGATTGCCGAATCTAACATTTCACGACTCAAGGCATAATTCCCAGCAGAAAACGCAAAGAACAAATAAATCCCCACTAAGTAATTACTAAATCGAATTCGTGAGAATAAGAGCGAGCAAACTAAACTAGCAATCAATCCTGAATTTAGTGGTTGCAAGTATAGCTGGACAAAGCGAAATGGTGATAACACTTTGCCCAATAGTGGCTGCGTATTCATCAACAGTAGTTGCGAGACATAGATCGTCACAAACAGCATAAATGTAGTAGTTAACAGCCGCTGACGTCGAAAGACAAATGCTAGGAAGATTGCTAGCAACGCACAAATCATAACTTCAGATGAAAAATACCAATACTGCTTTAACTCGATGAACTTCCAATCACGACGAGCGCCGTGTCCTGCAAGTAATACATAGAGTCCAAAACTAGCAGTACAAAGATGCGCAAAAATAAATGTTCCAAGCAATCGAGTTACATTTTGCAAAGAAGTTATGCCGGCACGCCAGTCACGACATAAAGTGATACAAATCATCGAAAAACAGACAAGCGACACTGCTAACCAACTAAAAAAATATAGATAGATTAGTAGTCCAGTCGCAATCGCAGCAAAAATGAGATTTGACTTGCGATCTACTAAATCAAGGCAGGTTTTAAGTGCAAAATAAATGGCAAGTCCGTAAACTGGATAACTTAATTGGGTATAGAACCCCCGCAGAATTGGCAAACACGCTGTGTATCCTACGGGAGCATTAATCAGATGTGGGAATATTTTCTGTAAGTGAAAATTTAAATACTGATCAATCGAGAGCTTCCACGGCAAAACTAAGCTGAAAAAGGCCCCTATTTCTGCCGAGATTAAGTCCCTTGCAAGTAAGCGAAAAATTAAAACAAAAATATAAAATGAAAGTGCGGCACAAAATAAATCTAGAAAAAATCCAAAGATTATTGGCGTAATCCCTAGTTTAAGTCCAAGCGCCCCAAGCAAATCTATTAGTGCATGCGGCTCATTGGCAATAATTTCACCAATCCCAGGAAATCGATCATATTCGTAAAAAATCGAATCCGGACTACGCCCTTGAGAGATATCATAAGCACGCTTCAAGTAGACTGTTTCATCGGCATCGCTGATTAAGAGGCGAGAATTGAGATGTCCATTAATCACCAGATTAATGCTTCCCCAATTAACGATTAATGCAAAAACTATTGCACGCAGTGCCAGCCAGCGATCAAAACGCAGATTCACTTTATCTCCTTTCGCGTTCAAGCACAGTCAAAATTTCAACATATGCCGTCTGAGCAAACATATCAAAAGGAATTATTTCCTTAACTTTCCAGCCGTGTTGCGACATAAAAACTACATCTCGAATAAAACTTGGCAGATGGCATGAGATCAATAAAATTTTACCAGCAGCAGACATGTTCATCGCAACTTTACCCAGCCCACTTCGCGGTGGATCGGCAATCACTGTTGCGCCAAAATGAAACTTGAGCTCGTCTTTAACAAATTTTTCGACTGTAGATTGAATAAACTTCAGTTGCTTACCAAGCTTAAAACGAATTACATTATCAATTCCTAAATCAACAAGTCGCTTTTCTACTTCAACTGCAATTACAGCATGGCCCTGCAAGGCAAGTGGTAAAGAAAAATTGCCTGCACCTGAGTATAAATCAATAATTTGATTGGTTGAGTCGGCTTGAATGCGTTGTAAAACCGCACTTACCAACGCAGAATTAATTTCCCAATTGACTTGAGAAAAAGCACCGGGCGGGAGTTCCACAATTTTATCTCCTGCGGTAGGAATCTCAAGACGCACAACACTACTACCGGTTTGCGCAACTACCGTTTCCCCTTCCAGCACTGTTGCCCCTGTAACATCTGCCTTTACATGTGAAAGCAACTTCTCAACTTCTTCACGCGCAATCCGCTTAGCGAGATAAAATATAACATGCACACCTTCAATTCCTTGCTCTAGCGCAACGCGAATAATGGCTCCAGCATAAGACGACAAAATATTTTGCAGCTTCGGCAACAGGCGGTTAATATCAAGGGTTGCTACAGCGCAACTTTGCACGGTCACCACTGTTCGAGAATTTGGTTGATAAAACCCAAGCTGGCCTTCCTTTGATAAATGCAGAGTCACGCGTCGGCGGTAGCCGTATGGCGGACTTGCTACAATTGGCGCAAGCAAACTCGACAGATTTTCTGCCCCGCGAGCTTTCAAAGCAGACTTAATCATCTCATACTTCCATACCAACTGTGCTTGATATGAACCATGTTGAAGTTCACAGCCTCCGCACTGCTGATAGTACGGACAGACTGGACTAATACGTTGTGGCGAAGGCTGATCAATTTCAATCACTTGCGCTTCTAGATAACTTTCGCAACGCTTGGTTATGCGTGCATGAACCTTCTCTCCAGGTGCAACGTAAGGAATAAAAACCTTCATGCCCTGCTCAGGCTGACTTGTTACTTTACCAATGAAAGCTCCACCGACGGCTAAATTTTCAATCTCAGCAGTTATTTCGCTTGTCACTTAGAGGATGCTCCGCGGTAAATTGTCCAGGCTCTGCTTGAGTAATTGCAATGATTTCTCGGCACAAAAATCCCTAAAGGCCCTGCGCTCAAGTGGCTGAAGCAAGCTAAAAGTTTCAAGACAGTGTTGCGAAGCTAAGCCAAAACATACAGTGCCGATAGGCTTATTCGCAGTGCCACCCGTTGGTCCTGCAATCCCAGTAATTGAAAGTCCGAAATCTGCTCCAAGAATTTGACGCACATTTTGTGCCATCGCAGCTGCCACTGCTTCACTCACCGCTCCATGAGCGCTGAGTAAGTCTGGCGCAACACCTAGCAATTTGCTCTTAGCATGATTACTATAAGCGACAACGCTACCAAGAAAAATTGTCGATGCGCCGGAAAAGTCAGTCAGTAGTTTTGCGACAAGTCCTCCCGTGCACGATTCAGCAGTTGCAACTGTAAACTTCTTATCTGCTAAGCCTTGTACCACAGACTTGAGCAATTCCAGACTAACTGACATTAGGCTGCCCCAGTTTCAATGCAACGTGGGTTTGTAAATAATGCTCTAATGTTTTAATCACTGCGTCGCGATAAGCGTCATGAATACGCTGCGCTGCATCAGTAGTATCCATTAATGGCAAGTCCATGCTCATTGGGTTTACATATTTCCCGTTATCGAGGAAACTAAAATGTAAATGTGGGCCAGTTGCTAATCCAGTCATGCCAACTGCACCAATGACTTCACCACGTGAAACCTTATCTCCTTTTTTTAGGCCAGGAGAAATTTTCGACAAGTGTAAATAGCCTGTTGTGTATCTGTCATTGTGTCGGATTAAGACCATATTTCCACTTGCCCCTTTGTATGCAGCAAAGTCAACAACTCCACTAGCGACAGCACGCACAGGGGTGCCAGTTGGAGCTGCAAAGTCGATACCGTTATGAGGGCGCAAGCGCTGCAAAACAGGGTGGAATCGTGCGGTTGAAAATTCACTGGAGATGCGCGTAAATTTCAAGGGATAGCGTAAAAAACCATTATCAAGGCCACTACCTGACTCGTCAAAATAGCGTGCGCGATTGTCCTTACCAACATAGCGGATGGCGACACGTCGCTTGTTTTTAACTTTAAAGGCCGCTGCAAGTATTGCACCAACTTGTTCTTCTTCACCATCTTGATTCAGGCGTGCTTGATAAATCACAGCAAAACGATCTCCGACTTGGAAGTCTTTTCTAAAGTTAATGCGGTCACTAAAAAGATCGACTAAATCGTCAACCACATCATAAGAAACACCGGCATTTTTTGCTGCACCTGCAAATGAAGGAAACTCACGACTAATTGTTCCAATCAGCACACGCTCGTTAAAGCGCGGTTCAGCTGAACGAAATGTATGCTTAAACTTGCCATTTTTTTCGCGAGAAAATACGACTAATTTATCTTCAGCGACGGGAATTGAAAAAGCGCCAACTAGAGTTGAATTTTGCGCAATTTTGATGCGCACTTCGCTGCGTTTTGTCTCAGTAAAAAATTCGGGATATTTTTTACTGAAACCTTGCCAACTGCGCTCTGCACTTTGTGCATCCTCAAGATTTAATCCTAATTCCTCAAAAACTTTTTCCAACGACCCGTCTTTTAAGACTGAAGTAATAAGTAGTGAACTGTCTAGGGGTTCAAGCTCTGGAGTTAAATACTGATCAGTAAATAAGATTGTCGAATCCGGTTGAATTGCCGCAAGAGATTGCGGCTCTTGCGCTTGAAAAAAATAAACTATGGATGCAATGCAAAGCAACAAAATTGAAAGCACCCCCGCAAGTCGCAGCAAGTGATTAGGTTCTTTGAGCTCACCTTTTACAGCTAAGCTCTGTTTGAGAGCATTCGATCTAGATCCCACTATCGATTGCACTTCAGAAGTGATCGCATTTTCTTTAGGCACAGCATTTCCTGGCGAGTACGGCATAAGGTGGTGTCTTTATCATAAAATTACGCTATTAATGAAGCGTGTCTCAGGTGGAAAATAAAAAAAATATTGGTAAAATCCTTGCACTTGACGTCGGGGATAAGCGTATTGGACTTGCCTGTTCGGATGCGTTAGGCCTGACAGTGCGCCCGCTGGGCACTATAAACCGTAGGGATTCTTACACCAAACTAAAAAAACTGATCCAAGTAGAAAAAATTTCTAAGTTACTGATTGGATTACCTTTATTACTCGATGGGTCCGAAAGTTTACAAACTAAAAAGGTAAAAAAATTTACAGCTGAGTTAGAAACTTTTCTTGCTCAAAACCAGATAAACCTTGTAGTTCAACTTTTCGATGAACGACTGACTACGGTTGCAGCCGAGGAATATATTCTTGGTGCTGGACTGAAAAATGAAGACCGGCGTAAGCGTTTAGATGAAATCAGCGCCTGTTTACTGCTTGAAAGTTATCTTAAACAGTAGGATAAGTGAAAATATAGCTGTTGCGCTTCAGACACACCATTTAGAGTTAGTCTATTTCGCGTAACTGATGTTCAGGCACTACGTATTTATTATGACAGCACAGAAATTTAATATTTACCGCTTCTTTTTCTTAGTTGGCAGACTGAGCATCTATCTGATTCCTTTTATTTTGAGCATTTTACTTACTGCTGCTTTTATGCGGGCAACACTATACGAGCCAGCAAATCCAAAATCTCAAGAAATTTTTTCTTTCATTGTTGAACGCGGCAGTAGCGTCAAGAAAGTCGGTCAAGAACTTGTGCAACAGGGCTTGGTCAAAAAGACTTGGACTTTTCCTTTGATATATCGCATGCACGGTCAACAACAAAAAATTCAAGCCGGTGAATATCGTATCTCACCAAGCATGACGCCACTTGAAATTCTGGAAAAATTCATCGAAGGTGATGTTGTGTACTATGGGGTAACTATTCCCGAAGGCGCAACTATTAAAGATCTACCTGAGCTCCTCGAGCGCACAACTCTAGTCTCAAAAGATCAAGCAAAGAATGCAATTTACAACAACAAGCTCATGCTCAAGTATGGAATTACCTCAAATTCCTTTGAAGGCTATATTTTTCCCGACACTTATCGTTTTACACGCCCAACTACTGCTGAGGAAATTATCACCAAGGCAATCGAAACCGGGAAAGGAAAAATCACCAATGAGATGGCCTCGCGCTGGATTGATCTAGGATTAATCTATCACCAAATTCTGACCCTTGCTTCAATCATTGAAAAAGAAGCGGGCAACCAACAAGAGAAGCCAAAAATCTCGTCAGTTTTCCACAATCGACTACGCATCGGTATGCCGCTGCAGGCTGACCCCACAGTTATCTATGGTCTGCCAAATTTTAATGGCAATTTAACTAAAGCCGATCTGCAAACTCCCGGACCATACAACACCTATTTAAATACAGGCCTTCCTCCAACTCCAATTTGTAACCCTGGCTTAGAATCGATTAAAGCGGCACTTTACCCCGAGGACACAGAGTATTTATATTTTGTTGCCGACGGCTCAGGTGGGCATAAGTTCTCTGCAACACTTAAGGAGCATAACAAGGCAGTACAAGAATACTTACGGATTTTGCGAGGTGATAATTCTCCAACTCCAGTCGAACAGGAACAAGAAAAAGAAAAAAAGGAGCCCGAGAAAAAGCCCGAGGTAGTTTTACAAGAAGCTCCTACCAAGAAACCCATTGCCCCAATTATCACAGCGCCAAGCAAGAAGCCCGCTTTGAGTCAAATTGACCCGATTAAAAAGTCCCCTGGTCCTGCAGGAAATCTTCCTCCAGCTCCCGCCCAGGGGCCAAGTATCGAAGACGTATTACGTGCACAATAATGGGTCACTCTAGCAAAGACCAGCTGACCCCCAGACTCGCAGTTTTTGATATCGACGGAACATTAGTTGATAGCAGGGGGCATATTCCTGCTTCAACAAAATTCGCGCTTAAGCTCTTACGTGAAAGCGGAGTGCAACTAGGCCTAGCTTCAGGGCGCCCTGCATTTTCAGCAAAAGAAATTATTTCTGAGTTAAAAATTACAGCTCCTTCATCCTTTTTTTCAGGAGCGTTAGTGATCGATCCTGTCACTAATCAGGAGTTGCAAGCAAAGTATTTGGAATCAACAGAAGCTCTAGAACTGCTAGAACTTGCGAGAAAGCAGAATTTATACTTTGAGCTTTATTCAACAACTAATTACTTCACAGATTGCGAAAATGATTACTCCAAAATGCATCAACAGTATGGTCTTCCTCGGCCACAGTCGATACAACTTGAAAAAATACTCCAGCAGTTAGACACAACAAATTTAAAATTAATTAAAGCTTTATCAATCGCCTGCAATAGCGAGGAGCGAGAGCGACTTCTTCATTACAGCCAGCAGTTAAGCAATTTTTCCGTAGGCATTACTCCAGGCTCTTTGCATCAAGGAGTAACATTCCTCAACATCACTAGCCGCAAGGCTAACCGCTCAGCAGTATTCGATTTTATCCTCGGACAGACCAATCTTCGACCCGAGGAAGTTATCGCTTTTGGCGATGGCCTACAGGATTTAGAATTCATCTCGCGAGCAGGATTCGGCATTGCACTAGGAAACGCACAGGAAGAACTCAAACAACATGCTTGGATGGTGACAAAAAGCGTTGATAATGATGGGATTTTCCATGCCGTAAAAACAATTTTACGCAATAATTTCAATAAAATAGTATAGCCATCGTCATAAGAAAAACCTGCATAATAGCTATACGGTAGCAACGTTGTGACCCCACGAGAGTTATTAAATCTGGCCCAAGGACGCATTAAATTACGCTTAGTAATTGAGCGTGGGTTACTGCTCTTAACGCCACTCTGCCTGCTTTTATTGGTTTTCATGCTCTGGGAAATCGACCCAACAAGTGCTCTCGTTAGTAGCCTACTGGCGGTCCCAGTAATTTTCTATTTTCTGAAGCACTGGATTGGGCTTTCCGACAAAAGCCAAACTAGTGGCTCAAAAATACTAGATACAATACTGCAGGCGAAAGACCGTTTTCAAAGTCTTAGCGACTTAACATCAACTCAGCACACAGAAGAGCTCGCCTATATAGACCGTGAATTGCAAGAACTAAGCGGCAAGAGCGCCGTGATTGAGCAAGTCAAAACTAAAATTAAAATCACTCCAGGAAGGAAACCGCTTCAATCAGCACTTTTTAGCCCAATTTTAATTGGGCTAATTTTACTACTTCCTTCCCCGCCCCAGCTTGGGCTGACTCTTGAGCGCCGTGCGCATCTAGCAAAAGAGTTAAAAGAACTGGCAGAAACCCTAGAAACCAAAGCCCCTTCGATTGCGGAGAACTTAACAGATTTAGCCGATCAGATTGAAGCCGGTTCAGAAAATTTGCAAACACTGAATGCTAAGTTTGACAAGCTTGAAAAGCAAATCGAAAACTTAAAGCAAGCTGAAGAAAACTCGACTCTAGAAAAGCAAACTAAAAAAGAAAAAATCGACCTCAAGGAAAATAAAGAAAAAGAAGATCAAAGTCAGGAAAATTCAACTCCAGAGCAACAAAGCAAACAAGAAAAAGAAGATCAAGAAAAACACTCTAGTGAAAAGCAGTCTGGCGCAGAGCAAGCTGAAGAAAAACAATCCCAGGAAAATTCAAAAACTGCTCAAGCACAAAGTAACAAAGAAGAGCAGCAGAAGGCAGATCAGCAAAAGTCTGACAAAGAATCAGCTCAAGAAAAATCAGCCGAAAATCATTCCGAGCAGGAAGCGCCAGCTGATAAGCAGGCTTCAAGCGACAAACAAGATCAAAGCGGCCAAGGGGACGGGGATTCTCCTTCCGAAAGTGGCAAAGAGGGGAAGGAAGCACAAAAAGCTAAAGACAATAAAAAGGGAAGTGGAGAAGCAAACAAAGAAAATAGTAATCAAACAAAAGAAGCTCCGCAGAAAGGTTCAGCTGGAGATGCCCAAGGTGGCAAGGAAGAAGGTGTCAGGAAATCAGATCAAAGCAAGCCAGGTCAAAGCAAGCAAACTGAGTTTAGTGCTGCACAAGAAAAATTAAGTAGCATTAAAGAGGAACTTAATTCGAAACAAAACGAAGAGGACAAAAAAAATAAAGAGCCGAAGAAAGATCAAGGGAAAAAGCAAGGCCAGGCAGAAGATCAAAACAAGCCTGGAGAACAAGAAAAAAGTCCTCAAGAGCAAGGTCTTGGAAGCAAGGAACAAGAAAAGCAGGGGCAAGAGAAACAGGGCCAAGAAAAACAGGACCAGAAAGAACAGAGTCAAGACAAGCAACAAAATCAAAACAAACAAGCTGGAGAAGACTCGGCAGAAAAAAAAGCTGCCGAAGAAAAAGAATCCAGTGATAAAAAGCCTGACGAAAATAAACCCGGCGAAAGTAAACCCGGTGAAAGTAAACCCGGCGAGACTAAAAACCCCACAGCAACCAAGGACACAGAAGATCAGACAAAGCCAGAAGCAAAAAAAACAAGTGAACAAGCAGGGCGCCCGGGAGACGATCAATCACTCGAGCAATCGAAGAGTCAACGTGAGCAAACAGCACTCCCTGATAAAGAAGCTCTTGAACTTGGACCTTTTGGTGGTGGAGAGGCTGGGCAACTGGACACCGGATCTAAGCAAAAAGACAAAGTAGAAATTCCTCAGACTGGACAAGAAAAACTTTTACCTTACGGGACAGATGAAAAGACACGTAGCCTTGCAAAGGAGGCTGAACGCTCAAAAACTGCACTTGGCACAGATGCCTTCCAAAAGCCAGAAATTTCCCGGGGCAAAGAAGAACAACCAATTCCTTTAGAATATAAAGATATCCTATAGCATCTGCGATAGGTTTTGTTTTAGACTGAGTGCGGAAAGATATAGACATTATGAGTGAAACACAACAACTCGACTCGCAAATTAAACATTTTTCAGCAACAGTTAAAGCAATTGAGACTAACCTAAGTGTTATTTTAGTTGGCATGGATGAGATTGTGCGCCTAGCCTTGAGCGCGCTTTTTGCTGGGGGGCACGTGTTACTTGAAGGTGCTCCTGGGTTGGGTAAAACATTACTCGTTAAATCAATTGCTAAATCGCTTGGGCTTTCTTTCAATCGCATTCAATTTACTTCCGATCTCATGCCCTCAGATATTACTGGCACTCAGGTTTTAACTGAAGATGAGTCTGGGCGTCGCAAATTTCAATTTAAACAAGGTCCAATTTTCTCCAATGTTATCCTGGCCGACGAAGTCAATCGTGCTGGGCCAAAAACCCAGTCAGCTTTACTTGAAGCAATGGAGGAAAAACAAGTCACTGTCCTCGGAACAACTTACAAACTGCCGCAGCCATACTTTGTCCTAGCTACGCAGAATCCGATTGAACTTGAAGGCACATATCCGCTACCGGAGGCCCAGCTTGACCGCTTTTTATTAAAGCTGCTGGTCAGTCCACCCAATGCTCAAGCTTTAAAAACTATTTTAGCTCGCACAACTGGAGCACAAACTCCTGAAGTCCAGACGCTCTTTACTCCAGAAAAAAGCGCAGAAGAAATTATTGCACTGCGTAACCTCGTGCGTCGCGTTGTTGTCGCCCCGCACCTTGAAGATATTCTTGTCGGGGTGATGTTCTCGCTTTCTCCAGGAAATCCAAGTGCACCCGATCTAGTCAACCAATATGTGCGCTTTGGCCCTGGGCCGCGTGGGGCACAAGCAGTGCTACTTGCCGCAAAGGTGCAAGCACTGCTTGATTCGCGAATTAATCTTTCTTACGAAGATATCAGTAAAACTTTATTGCCGGCACTAAGACATCGCTTAATCTTAAACTATCAGGCTGATGCTGATGGGGTTACTGCAGATAAAATTCTCGAGGAAGTTCTTAAAAGTGTCGCCTAATGGAATTTTCTACAAACTTTCTTCGCAGTCTTGAACAATTAAAAATTCATACACGTAAACTCTATTTAGGCACCAGGCAAGGCATTCACCAGTCATCACGTCGCGGCTTTGGCTTAGAATTTGCGGATTTTCGCCCCTATACTCCGGGTGATGATTTTCGTGCGATTGATTGGGGGGCTTATGCCCGCAGTGACAGACTCTTTGTTAAAGAGTTTCGCGAAGAACAAGACATTAATGTTTTAGTCATCGTTGATGGCAGTGCTTCGATGAACTACCCCAACCAGGAAAGGAAATTCGAAACCGCACAGTTTCTGGCGCTCTCATTGAGTTATGTTGCCCTTGCAGGTGGCGACACAGTGAGTTATTGCCTGTCGGGAATCAAGTCAACTCCCCGCTTTCGCGGTCTGCGCTCTTTTGCACGACTGAAAAAAGAAATTGCAGGCCTAGATCCAAAGTTTAATGGTCAACAAGTAAAGTTTATTTCGCATGCGCTTTCTCAAATCCGCACCCCGGGGAAGTGCTTTTATATTTCTGACCTACTCTTTGACCCCAAAGAAATTGCTCAAACTATTGACTTAATTCTTGGGCGCAATTTCGATCTTTCGCTGATTCAAATTCTTGCCCCTAGTGAAATGACGCTTCAGCCAGACAAGCTCCAGGGTCCGCTACTTGATAGTGAAAGTGGGGAGTTGAGCATAATTTTTCCCGATGCAAGCTCAAGCGCAGAATATGCCAAGGAGCTTAATTTACATTTAAGTGAAATCACCAAACTAACTGCACAAAAAGAGTTAAGGCATTTACTAGTCTCAAGCTCTGCAAATTTGGAAGATATTGTGCTGAAAGAACTCCCCCGTGTGGGTTTATTAAAGTAATCTCTGTAAAGATATTTTTGGATTAATAATGCTCGGCGGATTAATTTCAAATTTTAGTTTATCGACACTCGGTGTCGCAGCGAGCTGGGGCTGGGGCTTAATTTTCCTTTCGCCACTACTAATACTTGCCTACCGAAATTCTGACCTGCGTAAGCAAATTGTAGTTTCCAGTACCTACTTATTAAAAAAACTTACTCCGAGAAAGCGCCCCACTAAAAGAATTCGCCCGCCTTGGACGGCATTATTAGAATTACTAGCCTTGATCTTGCTCGGCATACTTGCGCTTCAGCCATTTTTTTCAGAAACAAAGCAAGACCTAGTCCTGGTGCTGGATAACTCTTTAAGTATGCAAGCTGAAAATCGTTTCAGCCAAGCAATTACAAGTTTGACTCAGAAAATTGACTTAGCACCGAGAAATAGTCGATTTAAAATTTTCCTCACTAGTCCTCGACTACGTAGCCTCGGTACTGATTTTGTCTCAACTACTGAGGCAAAGTCGATTTTAAATGGACAACAGTTGAGTGCTGCAGAAGATTCACTCGAGCCTGCTCTTGCTGAGATTAATCGTAATGAAACATTCGACAGCGCCTTTGTCGCAACCGATCAAGAAGCCTATCCCGGCATAACAAGTCGCTTTGAGCTGCTACAAGTTGGAAAAGTCCAGCAAAATTTTGCAATTTCTGACCTACAAGTTGAAACTAAGGCTGACAGTAAGCGTGTGCTCAATGTCACAGTTGAGCGCTATGCTTCAGAAGCTTCAAGCCTAACTCCAAGTAAAATCAGTGTCGAATTAATTCCAGTTAATTTGATAGCCAACGCAGCACTGCGGAATCAGCTAATCACGCGTCGAGAGATTTCGATTTCGACAAGCGCTCAAATCGAGTTTGAGCTTGCTCAAGAAATATCTAGTTTTCAAATTAAGCTCAATTCGGGTCAACTTGAAGATGCACTTACCCTCGATAACACCGCTTGGGGGTCCGTACTAAACACTGCAAGCACGACTGCACTTTACGTGGGTGCAGATCCTAACTTTCAAACTGGGCTGGGGGGGATTAAGCAAATTAAGTTTGAACGCCTGGGAATCGAGGAATATGAAAATTTAACTCCAGAAGCATTAACACGCTATGCGTTTGTAATTTTCCATAAACTGGCACCACTACGTCCTCCCAAAATACCTGGATTATATATCCTGCCACCGCGTGACAACTTAATTGCACCGGTGCTGGGCACTAGTTCTAGTAATACCCTTAGTTACTGGGATGAAACCAGCCCGATTACTGCTTATGTAAAACTAAATTTACTGAACCTCTCAGCAGCACAGTATTTTAAAACCCCAGCGTGGTTAAAAAACGTAATCCGCAGCGAACAAGGTCCCGTGCTCCTTAGTGGTGAGAGCGCGGGGATTCGTTTTTTAATTTCCGGCATTGAACTGTTGCCATTTGAGGGCACCTTAAATCCAGTCTTAAGCGTGCTCAGTCTCAATTGTTTTAATTTTCTACGCAGTGCGGAAAGTGGAAATTTAGCAAATCGTCAAGGCTCAACATTAATTGGCTCAAGCCTTGCGCTCAGCCCACCAAGTACTTGGGTGATCAAAGACCCCAGTGGAAAAACTACAACCATTGAGGGCCAAGTCAATCAAACTTTAAATTTCGACACTCCTGGAATATATCATGTCACTGAACTTTCCGGGAAAAATCAAACTGAAATCACTCGCAAGAATTCAAGCTACAATGTCAATGCGTTTTTCAGTCACGAGTCGCAAACCGCAATTCGCCCACGCCTAAGTCTGCCGAGAAGTAGTTCTGAAGATAAAACCCCGGAGCTAGCAAAAACTGAGCTCTACCCCACTCTAACTTGGATTATTATTTTTATTCTGATCCTGGAAGCGATTTTTCGAATTCGTAGTCGCAGCTTCTCAGCATCAGAAATTCTACGGGTGCTTGCATTATGCTTTTTAGTGCTGGGTTTAACTAAACCATCGACTGAAAAGATTGACACTGAATTAAGCGCAGTCGCTCTCTACGATGTCTCCGAAAGTGTCACCCCTAAGGCGAGGAAAGAATTAATCACTAAAGTCCAGCAATTAAGCGCTGGCCAGAATAATCTCAAAATCAAAGTTATTCCTTTCGCTGGAACAACTAGCGACAAGCAATATCAAATTCAAGATCTCCCGGAGGACAATCTCCTCAGAGCAAAGCTCGATGCGGGGAGAACAAATCTAGAAACTGCGCTCAGTCAAACACGTAGCGAGCGCACCATACTCTTATTGAGTGATGGTTATGAGACCTCGGGAAGTATCAAGTCGCTTAAATTTGATGGAAAGTCTAACGTTTATCCAATCCTTCCTGCACTAGAGTCATTTACTGATCCAGAGTTAAAAATTTCATTCCTTTCAGCTCCGTTAATTGCTGAAGCCGAAGATTCAGCAGAAATTCAAGTCAGTCTACAGAATACCTTCGAAACAACTCAGCAAGGTCGCCTTGAAGTTTATCTCGACGATAAAAAGCTTCATTCGGGTCTAGTCAGTATTACAGCACAGAGTGAAAAGACCTTGAAAATCGATAGCCAAACATTAGCCGGTGGACTGCATAAAATTAAAGCAAAATTCACGCCGCAAGAAGTGGCTACAAATAAAGTCTCTGAAGCTTATCGTTGGATCTCGGTAAAGAAAAAATCGAAAGTCTTAATTTTAAGTGGCAGCGCAGTCGACGCACGTATTTTACCGCGACTTTATTTAGAGCGCGGATACTTAATTGAAAGTCGTATTCCCTCACAGGGGGAGCAGGCGCCGACAAATCTCGCAGACTATGCCAATGTGATTCTAAATAATATTCCTAAAACCGATCTTAGCCAGAGCTTTCTTGAAGAATTGAAAAAATACGTCGCTTCGGGCGGTGGCTTGTTACTGGTTGGAGGGGATAGAATGTATGGACTGGGCGGTTATGAGAATTCAACCCTGGATGAAATCTCCCCAGTGAAGTTTGTACCACCGACTACTACAAAAAAGCGCTTAAATAACGCCGTAGTTCTGATTCTCGATAAATCACGCAGTATGGCAGAGGAAAACAAAATCCTATCTGCGAAAGAGGCGGCACTTGTCTCAATTAACGCGCTTAAGGATGATGATCTAATTTCGGTAATTGGTTTTGACACTAATCCATTTTTAATTATCCGCATGGACACTGTCGCCGAGGTTAAACCCAGTGCAGAGCGGCGACTTAGAAATTTAACTGCAGCCGGCCAAACTAATCTACGCCCCGCCTTAGCACAGGCTCGACGGATGCTGCTTGAGGCTAAGGCTGGGCGTAAGCATATTATCGTTCTTACCGATGGCGAGCTTTCGGGTACTGACCAAGAATTTATTCAAGAGGCCGGACGAATTAATGCAGAAGGAATAACACTTTCCGCTGTGGCACTCGGGTTTGAAGCTGATGTGCAAGTGCTTAAAGGTATGGCTGGTGCCGGGAAAGGTGCCTTCTACCATGTGCTCAATCAAAGCAATCTTCCGGAGATTTTCTTGCAAGATATAAAAGTCACAACCGGCGATAAAACTCTCAAGGAAAACCAAGAATTTCCTGTATTTAATGTAAATCCAGTCTCGCTGAAAGTTGGGCCAAACTACCCACCACTGCTGGGCTTTGTTGAAACCCGCCAAAAAGATTCAGCTACGCTTGAACTACAAGTCAGTAAAGACGAGGAGCGTTTTCCACTGCTTGCCTCTTGGAATTACGGTCAGGGAAAAGTTATCGCCTATACTTCTGATGCTCATGGGCGCTGGAGTAGCCCCTGGGTGCCCTGGCGTGACTTTGTGAACTTTTGGTCAAACCTGCTCGATGCAATCAAACCTATTCAATCCAATAAAGATAGTAATACAAAATTCGACTTACGCACGGCAATTCAAGCTGACCATCTTCAGTTCGATCTCACACTTTTCGATCAAGCTCTTGTAAGCCAAAAGCAAAATCCTGAAATCTTGATCACTGACCCGCAGGGCAAATCGCAGACGATCACTCTGCGTGAAACAATCATTGGTCGCTATCAGGGGAATCTCGAGAATGTTGTTGCCGGGGACTACAAGCTCAACATTAAATACGGAAAAACTGAATTGCCGCCATTGGCTGTGACAGTCCAACCGGATGCTTTTGGGGAAAAACAAGGTGCCGGCATTAACGCTGCGTTGCTACAAGAATTAGCCCGGAAAAGCGGTGGCAAGATTAATCCGCAGCTAGAAGATTTACAAGATAATTTAAAACAAATTATAACAAAGTCAGCGCTTTACCCATACTTTGCTCTAGCTGCTTTCTTATTAATTTTAGTCCAGGCATTTTGGCGCGAGACTTTCAGCCCGCAGCAAAAAGCGCTAAAATAAACTTATGTCCCCAGCAGAAACACTGATCGCTCTTTTTTTACTTGCCTGCGGCTGCGCGCTCTGTGTGTTCTTCTTAAAACTTCTGGCGAGCTCACTTTTTAAACTCCCTGGCGAAATGGCAGAAATGGCTGCAGTAAAACGCGCCTACCTGAGGCTGAGCAGCGCAGACACTTTACTTGAAGACAATAATTTCACCAAAGCATTGCAAGAGCTCGAGAGTGCCTTCATTCTCAATGCGAAATCTTCAATTAGCTCGATCACGGCTGCACGCGAAGTAAACCAGAATATTCTCAGTCGCTGTCTATTAATCGCTGATAGTAGTGGCTCACGGATCGAGGAGTTACCGATCGTTGAGGAGCTCTTACTCGAGCGGGCTGAATGCTATGCCAGCATTCTTAAGGAAAAGGAAAAATTTTCCCAGCTTCAGTCCAAACGTGAAAGCTCGGGTAAAGCAATGCCGAGTTGGGGTAAGCGCGAGTATCAAAGGAAACTTCAAGAGTTAAATCATTTTTTGAAAGTTAACGAAGGAAAACTCTCCAAAGCGCTAGCCAAACTATTTCAAGCGCTACGCACGCCGAATCATACCGAAGTCACTTATCATTAATTTGAGAAGTAAGATTCATTCCGAAAACTACTTAAAAGCAGTCGTGATCAAACAAGTCATTTTCTAAGTAACTAACTGCCTTAACTTGCTCTAATTATCTTCTCTAAGTTACACTGATCCACATTATTTTTGGAGACACGTTTATGAAAAAATTCTCTCTGTTATTAATTCTAACCTTAGGAGTAGCTTCAATGGCACTTGCGGATATTACAAAAACAAAAACAGGTCTTGGCTATACTGACGAAAAAGTTGGTGCTGGAGTAGAAGCAACTTCTGGCAAGATGGTAACTGTTCATTATACTGGATGGCTGGATGAAGCTGGTAAGAAAGGTAAAAAATTTGACAGTTCAGTCGACCGCGGTGAGCCTTTCCAGTTCTCCCTCGGCATTGGACAAGTCATTGCTGGCTGGGATGAAGGTGTGCAAGGCATGAAAATCGGCGGCAAGCGCACCTTGATGATTCCTGCAAATCTTGGCTACGGTGCCCGTGGCGCAGGATCAGTAATTCCTCCAAACGCAAATTTGATTTTTGATGTTGAATTGTTGGCTGTAAAGTAATTGCAAAATAATTAACTCTTTTACTTTGGGCCTAGCTTTCACTTGCCACATAGGCGTAAAAGAAAGGTAGGCTCTTCTTAAATTTAACCTAAAGAAAAAATTGACGGAGCGGTGTTTGACACAACCACCGCTCCGTTTTTTTGCCCATTTTTTTGGACACCTAACCCGTCTCACCTTGTCCAATTGCAATGGCGGCCATGCAGAGCAGGCCATCCAGCAAAAGGCGGCTATTTGTCCGAGCACTTGGCCTTGCTCGCAAGCCCCTGAGCGTAATCCACAGTAGTGCTTCTACCGGGTCGCCGTAGGGTTTGCGTCGAAGAATGCGAGTCTTCGAGTCTGGTGCATCTTGGAGAAGTTCATTATTGCCTGTGATGGCAAGAACTGCCTGTTTAGCAAGCTCGGTCTCCTCTAATATCTGCGCACCAAACTTCAGATCCATTTCCACTAAGCCATCAAACATCCCAAACACCCAGTTGTCGGCCTTAAGCAAGGCAAACTCCAGGTTTCTGATCAGCGATTTGAAGTGCGGACTTTTTTCCAAGAGACTTTGCAGCCCCTCAAGGTTTTCTTGGGCAAGTTCCTTCAAGGCTGTTCCCGCGCCGTAAATTGCAGGTAGATAAGATCCATTCTGGATCCACCCAATCTGCCACTCGATGGCGCGCAACACCTCTTTGAGAATCTCAGCAAAGCTTTGTTCGTGGTCAAGGTCTCGACGCTTTTGCGGTCGACTGCCACGCTTCCAGCTCTGAATTAGTTCTCGCGGAGTAACCATTTCAAAGAAACGTCCGAAGCCTTCCTCGGCGACAAGCGCCTGATAGGCTGCAGACGATCTCTCACTCAAGCGGGCAAGCAGGCTTTCCTCTTCCATGCTTAAGGCGTGCATTTCAAGACCTTGGTGTTTGAGGCGAGCCACATTCACCAGTAAGGACGATAGAGCATCGCTTAAGAAAAGACTCGCCGAGCGCTCTTCCCAGAAGACTTGAGCCGCTTCTCCCTGCACAGTGAAGCTTGTCTTGCCTGAGGTAATCCCTTCGGGAACCATGGCAATCGCTTGCCCGATTGGGTCCCCTCCACTGCGTCCGATCGAACCTCCACGACCATCGAAAAAGACAACTTCCACCTTGTAGGGCTTGGCTGCCTTGACAATTGCCATTTTGGTTTCGCGGATTAAGTGGCGGGCTGCGATAAAGCCAACTTCCTTGTTGGAATCGCTATAACCGACCATCACCGTGACGCGATTGCCGCGCGACTTGATTTGAGGTCGCAAGTAGCGGTTTCTCAGCATTGAAGTGACAATCACCTCACCGTTTTCCAGAGCTTGTCTGGTTTCAAGCAGAGGCACGATGTCGACTGTGCCTTGAAGCCCTGCAAGCTTTAAGAACAGTAGCACCTCGAGCAAGTCACTCAATGTCTCCGTTTGAGAGACGATGTAGCGACTGCATGCTCGTGCGCCTAGCCACTCTTGCGCCCACCTGACTACTTCCAGGCGTCGAAGTTCCTCCGAGTCAATACGAAGCGGACCTGTCTTGGCACAAAGCATCCAATGCAAGCGCCGTCTTCGCTCCCCTTCGTTCAGCTTTTGGTAGGGTTGACCGAAGCGATAGCCAAAAGTAGCTGCAACTTGGCCTGCAAGATTTTCATGCACTTGGGAGTTCTGCCGAATGTCAACTGTCGCCAGGTGAAATCCAAACACTCTGAGGCGCACTTCGAGGTCGTAAAGCCTCTCAGCGAAGTGAGTAAACCCACACGCTGTAAGAACTTGTCGTAGCTCAGTAACTTCCGCTCGAAAGTCTCCAGCGCACTTCCATCCGACTTGAGGCTCACCTTGGAGGCGCGCTTCGCATCGAGAGATAAAGTGCTCCAGAACATTTCTCACTTGAGGAACGCGCAGTGCCTGTCCAGACATCCGGCGATGTCGTTCTTTAAACATTGCCGTATACTCGCGCCAAGCCTTGGCGTAAGTTTCCATCGTGGCACTCTTTGCAAGCTGAGTTAAGTCTCCCACATAGCGGCCTACGATAAACGCATGTCGCGCACGGAAACTCGCTTCAAGCACCTCAGCAGTCACTCCGTCATGACCATCTGCATCGCCACCTGCCCAGTCAAAGAACTCGAAAACGCTTGCGACGTCGAATTCTTCTCCCGGATAGTGTCGAGCAAATGCTTGTTCGAAGTTTTGAACGACCGCGGGCAAGACCTGGTAAATCACGCCAAACTTTTCCAGTTGTCCTTGGACTTCGTCCATGACTTCGGGTTTCGTTTCGCGGATTAAAGGCGTTGCCAAGAGACGTTCGATTACGCCGGCTGCTTGGTCTCGACAGTCACTGTATTTTGCTTCGTAGTCTTCTGCCTCAAGGATTTGCCGCACGACTTGGCGCAGTTCATCGAAGAGACGAATCACGTCGTCTGGACGTGCCTCGGTTGGGTGCGTTGTCAGAGTCAGGTAGATCGCCAGTGATTTCAGTACTTCCTGTGCCTGACTAGCGCTTAAGCCTAGATCCTCTTTCAGACCACGAATGGTCTCGTCGAGAATCGCGTCAATTCCTGAAAACTTTGCACTTGCTCGGCCTTCATGAAGAACAATGCCGTCAACCAAAAGGAAAACAGCAAAAGCAGTGATCAGTTCTCGGCGCTTGTTGCCTGGTAATTTTTCGAGGTCGCGGCAGGTCTTTAGCCAGCCAGTTTTGTCATTCTCCCTTCGAGCAGTAAGAAATCCCTTGCGGATCTTCTCAACGAGCTTGAAGGTCTTGTCTCCGAATTGAGCTAGAATCCGCTCGCCCAGGATTTCTCCTAGACCTTTGCGCAAAAAGCGCATGCGCTCGTTAAGCGCGTCCGTGTTGATTTTCATGTGTTTGTTCTGCCTCCAGAGGCGGATGACATCAGCACTCGAGCTCATGTCATCCGCCTTGAAAGGTGGCAGTTAAGAAAAACAGTTACGGCATTAAAAAACCTGAATTAAGAAGAGCCGTCTTAATTCAGGGCTCTCTGTATGGAGCTGAATTAAACGGCATCTTTGATACTACTACTCAAAGAAATTAAGAGATTTAAAGAACAACAACTGGGATATGCACCCAAATGTCGGCGAATAGTATCATGGGAGAATTCTTAAGTAAAATAAAGTAGAATTGACAAAAAATTAATGATTTGTGATAGATATCTAGTTTCGCATTTGTTCATTCATTTATTTTTTTGGGTAGCTTCTAATAGCGCCGCTATCTTCAGATAGTAAGATTTATTTCATTTTTTCTGATGAGAAGCGGTAAGAGAGAATATAGGTTTTATTAGATTCTTAACACTGCTCCAGTGTTGGCGAGTTCAAATCAGCTTTATATCAGGCTGAGTGTGCAAGCGAGAATTAGAAACTCGTCTGCATACTCAGCCTCTGAAAAGAGATGAGAATCCAAATGCAGGAGTAAATAACACACATGACGTCACTACCAGCTGGCATCGGGGTCAAAATCCAACCCGGACGGGTTGATAGTTTAGCCCAAGCGGCAGAGATTACGGTCTTTGTCGCCAGTCCACTCAAATCCCTACAAGACGCTTTCGGCATGATCGCTGAATTCGTAGCCCAACGCGCCAAGGGCAACCGCTTTTTCATCCTCAAGATGGAAGGCGATGGCAAAGAAGATGGGATGAGAGCCTACTTGGGCGGGCTACTCCACGACCGTCTCGCAGGGAACTCTAATCGCACAACGCTACACGTAGCCATGGCGATCGGTAACATCGTTACGGCAAGTAGCATTGATACGGTTCCCAAAGGGTCCCGCTGTGGTACTTTTACACCAGAAGGCGAAGCCATCGTCCACGGTGACGTGCCCCAAATGGCCGGCGTCGGTTAAGGTTTTCTCGGTGGCTTGTTGCAACTACGTTGTTTTCAAGCCACCAAAACCTTCTCTCTTTCCCTTCTTTTTTAATTTTACAGAAAAAAAACTATTTCCAAATTAGTAAAAACTAATAAAATAGTTTTTTTGTTCTTTGATAACTAAATATTTGCAGCCAGTTAAAGTAAATCTTCTCCTCAAAGCGCTTATTCAGTCTAAGCTCTTTCAGGAGAAGCAGTAATCTAAGGTTTTCCAGATTAAAACTAATCAATCCACCTGAGTGTAGGCGTAACTGTAGAACTAGATTTTACAGTTACTCCTGCTCTGAGGGGGAATCTCAAGGAAGTCAGGGAAAAAACTCAAGGAAGAAACCAATGTCTCTAGTCGAAATGTTTCAAAGTTCTCGTCGTAGCACAGCCAAGTACAGACTCGTCTGTCATGGCTCCGTTGACCAGGTTCACGCCAGGAGCGGACTTCACGCTGCTGTGGAGCTGCGTGGAAAAGCCGGTTATGTCATGGCGAAAGGACTCCTCTACAGCTTCCTGCATTTGGGAGAAGTCCACGTCTTCGCCGTTGCCGCCTAGCGGTGTCAGCTATCGGGGAGCTCTGCCTAGGCATCTCCCCGATAAAAATCTTTTCGATAAATTTTTTTAGGAAAATTACTGCTTCTCTATTCTCTCCAAAGAATCTCTCTATAGAACTAGGGCGCAAGTCTCTCAGTATTAAAAACCGTTTTGAAAAACAAATTCCTAAAGCTAAAATCCCTGCGCCAGGTCGATTTGTCATTTCATTACCTTTGCCAACACTGCTTGCAGTGCGGGATCGTCGAATTCAGTAGACTTAAAACTCACTGGCTCGCCTACTTCCAGGTCTAGTCCAGAAAATTCAAAGCTCTTGGAATCGAGCGTTGTCATTGGCCGTGCCTTAACTTCCACCAACTGTGGTTCAAGGAACGGAATGGCCCAAATTCCAAGCGCCATAAAGACAGATAGCAGGCGATGCTTCGGGCTAAGGCTTTTCCATGGGATGACCTTAATGCCGCAGGTGTCAGCAGCGAGGCTTGTCACCTCAGGCAGCTTACTGCAAAAAGATTTCAGCTTTTTCATGTGGATTCCTCCTTCCCTGAATCGCATAAAAAATTCAAGGAAAGAGGAGATAAAAAACCAGAATTTATGAGAGACCTGCAGTTGGCAAAAATTTTAGATTCAGCCAACTACAGTCTGTCACATCTACTCAAACATTACTTGAGAAAGATCAATCGCTAACATATTAATGTTTACAGTAACTTGATAGTTAAGACAGCAAAATCTCTAGAATGGGCATTCGAAAACGAAATAATTTACACAAAATCTGCGTCAAAACTTGCCAGTCATACTTGGCGAGTTCAAGTTTAGATCAAGGTGCTGCAGCGATGCGCGTCTTTGCTTCTTGCGGACAGATCAACAAAGAATTACTGCACAAAACTGGTTAGCTGAGCGTGACTTGGATAATAAAACTTGGATTGCCCTTCATCCAGGAAGTGGCTCTGAACAGAAAGCTAAGCGGCCGAGGCTGTCTGAACTTGCAATGCTGATGAATTCGAGACTGAAGTCGATGCCCAAATGAGATTTGGATGTCGTGCTTGGTTCTGAGCAGAGTGAACTTGAATCTGAGATCAGTAGCATTATCGATCGGGTATTCAAATCGCACATTCACTACATCAAAAATTTAGTGCTTTTAACTGTGCCTGCAGTGCGAGAAAAGTCGCAGTTGGTTCTTTCTGGCGATACAGGGATAGGTCATTTAGCTGCAGCTGTAGGAGCAAACTCTATTATTTTCGCTGGCGCGACAAACGTGTGGCGCACGTTTCCTTATCGCGAGGATACAAAAATAATTTTTAAAAACCAAATATTTCAAACTACTTGCGATCAAATTTCTACTGACCTGAATCAAGGTGAAACAAGTTTCACGATGCAGATGTTTAATGTTGTCAACTAAGGTAACAACACTCACCGTATTGGGCTTTGATAGTTCCTGCCATAAATCACCTTGTTCAACTGGCAAATTGCACCGCTGAGCAAAGTTAACTTGTTCAAGCGACTAATCAAAACCTTGAACATCTTGATAGTTCGAAGATTTTAATGCGAGAACAAGAAAGCTTGCTCCAGCACCCAGGTCTAAGATTGCAGCTTGTTTATCTACCGGAACTAGTGTGCGCAAATATAAATTAAAGTAAGTCAAACAGTAATCGTATTCGGTTGAACTATATTCTCGATGAGCATGAACAACAGAAGAGTATCATCGACTAGCTCTACAAACTAATTGGGAGTTCTGTAAAATTTTAAAACTAGCTAACAAAATGGGAAAAGAAGCGAATTAATTGTATATTGACGCAGCTTATAATGTAATCAAATCTAAGCTTAATGAAAATTGCAAAGCTATCTCATTTTTTTCGCTGCTTATCTACTACATATGTTGAGCCAGTATTAATACTAATACTACTCTGCCTTTGTCTATGCATAAGAGTAATTGCCTTTCAGCAAATTTCAGCATCCCCATTTGGCAGTACGCAATTACCAGATGAACAACTATATTTTCAATGGGCATCCGCTATTGCAGAGTCAAAATTCAGCACCGCAACGCCATTTAAATTTGCACCCTTACCCGCATATGTTTTCGCGATTACAATTAAGTTAATGAATCTTGGTTTAGACTCGATTCGATACTTGAATATTATTTTAGGTAGCCTCGCCTGTTTACTGATCGCCCTATCAGCTAAAAAAGTGCAAGGACCGCAAGCTCAGTTTATCGCATTAACGTTTGCTGCTTTATATTCGCCATTTATTCTCTATGCGATTGTCCCATTAAAAACTTCCTTAGAACTAGCATGCTTTAGTTTATATCTATTCTTGGTACTACGCGTTGTCGAACGACCGCAGCTGATGGCTGTGCTCTGTGTCGGTATCGCTTCTGGCCTTTGTGCGGTTTCCAGAGAAAACACATTTGCATTGATTCCATTAAATTTAATAATAATTTTTCTTAGCACCTCTGACCTTAAGTTAGCAGGAAAACTAACCAGACTATTCCTGTATATCCTAGGCTGCAGTGCTGTAATTTCGCCCTTTGCATACTTTAACTATCAACGCTCGGGCCATTTTATTCTTAGTTCTACTCAAGGTGGGATGAATTTTTATCTAGGCACAGGTCAGGCAAACATTGACCCTTATTTCCAACCGACACAATTTGCCGAGCCTTTACCAGCAATTCAAGAAATACAATTTCAAGTTGAAGCTGCAAAACGCTTAGGTCAAAGGCTTACTCCACTCGAAGCCTCTCGTTACTGGTACAAACAAGGGGTCGAAAATATTCTTAACGATCCTTTAGGTTACTTGAAAAAAATTACTTACCGAGTTTTGGCGATAATTTTTGGGTATGATGCTTGCGAGCATTATGATCTCCACACACTTAAAACCTATATTTCGATCTTTCAGTACACACATCTTAGTCTTGAATATTTATTCTTAATTTTCATTTTAGGCCTGGCTGCATTCGGCATCAAAGACAAAAAGTCTAAAGTAATTTTATCGGTATTGATAATTTACTGCTTAAGCATTTTACCCTTTTATTCTTCGGCAAGATATCGTCTACCGATCTTAGTATGCCTGATCCCCTTGACCGCATCTTATTTTGTGCGATTCTGGCAACTACTGAGAGAGTTAAAATCAATCTCCTACTTTAACTTTCTACTTATTATTGTTGCATTCATAGCCGCCAAGCAAATTGAAATACCTGGTTTCAATGATACTTCTGCAGCCGATAATATGCATGCCTTCGCATTAAGTGAAGCTAGTCAAGAAGAACAAGCCCAGCATTTATACGAGAAAATTGCTAACGCTAATCAGCGATTCTCAGACTATGCAAAACTCGCGTTAGCAGCATTTGCTAAAGAGCGACATCAATACTTAGTTGCACGAAAATATTTAAATTCGATTAAAGATGACTCGTATGCAGTAGCGCAAAAATACTTTAAACTTGCCGAGTTAGGTCTACAAGCTCATGATCTCTCCTTAGAGCAAGTTGTAAAAGATCTAGAGAAATCTTTGAGTATTAATAGCGCTCAGGTTGCTGCGCGCAAACTATTAGGCCAGCTATCTGTAAAATATAATCCAACGCAAGCACAGCGGCAAAGCGAAGAACTCTTTGAACTGCTCTACTACTATCAATAAGGAATCGACTTCTTATAGTGTTACAGCTATAAAAAATAATTTAATCTTGTTACTACACAGTAAATTATGCTCTTCTAGTATCGGCGAGAAGTAGACGAGCGCAAGCTCCCCCTTAGTTCGTCCATGGGAGTGACACATTTTGAGCTTATGCTACCTACAAGGGGAGGTTGTCATTCATAGGATAATACAGCCCCGCAGGGGGGCTTTCAAATTACCTTCTCGCCTTTATGATTGGAAGCTGATAAAACGTGAACATTTTTACCGAACTCACTACGTATGCAAACTACGATCTGTTTTTCGATCAGCTACGAGCAAAAGCATTAAAGACGCCGCGTAAATTATTTTCAAAATCACAAAATCAACCACTAACATTAGCTTGGATTTTAGATAATCAACATCTGGTTATTAAGGAAATTATTGCTGACATACAAAGGAAAAAATATATTCCTGGGCCTGCTAGTAGTTATGAAATTGTATTAGGTAAGCGGCGTGTCTTATATCGCATGTCATGGCAAGATCGAATCATCGAAGGCGTGCTTGCTCAAGCAATTTATCGCGCAGTCGATAACCAACTTAGTTCGCGTTTATATTCATTCCGCAAAGGACGAAGTCACTATTTAGTTGTCAAAGAACTAGCAGATTTTATTAAACTATGCAGAATGAATCGCAAAACATTGCTGATTGCCAAGTACGATATTGCAAACTATGGAGAAAATATTAATCACAATCTATTGCGCTTAGATCTTGAAAATTACTTAGGCAATCAAGATCCTTACCTATGGTCTCTAATCGATCATTTTTTACGTCCCCAAATTAGCCTCAATCATCAACTCATGAAGGGGTTACCAACCGGCTTTCATTTAGTACCCGTTTGTGAAAATATATATTTGAGTAAATTTGATCAAAGCTTCGACTACCTAACTGAAACCTTCTACGCACGTTTTGGCGACGACATTCTGCTCGCGACTACTGATCTGGCATTAGCACAGGAGTTACAGTCTCGCGCGGAGCATTTAATTAGAGAGCGCTGCTTAACATTAAACCAGAATAAATCATTTAAACTTGCTTTTACTTTTGATAACTCCACGCCGAGTGAAAAGAATTTTGATTACCTTGGCTTCAATATCAATGAGTCTGGAGAGTTGTTTATTTCAAAGCGTCGTTTGAAAGAATTTAAAACTCATTTTTGTAAATTCACAAGACGTGCTCATGCAACTAATACTCGACTACAGATGACTTCACAAGATTCATTTCAGTCACTCATACGAGCTGTTAATCGTTCTCTATGCTACGGTTCATTCAGTATATTCTTTCTTGAAATTATTAAAAACTGCACAAATCGTAAAGCAGTGCAGCACTTGGATAGGTGGATAGCAAAAAAAACACTGATAGCGCTAAACCACGGAAGCCACGATCGAATATTTCAATGGCATCAATTTAATAACTTACGTAGGGCGGGATTAAAATCATTACTTTACGCCTTTGATACGCGCTTTCGAAATTCTAAACAGCTACGACACAGCTTCAACTCACATCTAAATCATGTTACAGATCTTTGATAAGGCCCGACAAAGCCTCACGGAGCGACTTCAACAGCGCGCTACAAAGCAAGCTCGGGGACTTCTATTAATTACAGATGGTTCGTTCAATACTTTCAAACTATTAATTTATGCTTTGTTCAGAAATCGAATCGTAATTGCCTATAAAATCGCACAACGTAGCCTAATTTTACTGGAATTTTATCTATTATATAAAGCTGCTGGCATCAGCCAGCTGCCTACATTTGCGATTATTTATTTTACACTACGCTGCTCGCGACAATTGCTGCGCAGCATCACGTTGCAGTCGCGCTACGCGATTTTATCAACTGATCAGCAAATCGATCAGCAGCTTGCTCTCAATAAGTTATACTCTCTATGTATTACATATGGAATAATAACTGCATTTGGGATTTTACTAGCTTCAATCTATTTCGAAGCTAATACAGTGACAATCTTGCTGTGTTTAGGGTTCATTTTTTGCATCCCCCTCGAATACGCCAGCGCTGTAATTTTATCTTTTGCATCGGTTACTAGAAGGCATCCTCGACCAACCCTTCAACTATTGATAGCATCGCTGATCCCAATCTTTGCAATTCTCTGCGCAACCGAAGATTATGTCATCGTAACTTATATCTTCGGAGTAATTTTTAAACACTTAATAAGCGGGATTATCCTCGTTGTATTTACTCGCGCAGCCCTCCTGCGAAAGAGGCTACATTTCCCAATTTATAGTCTCTTCGCATCACTCCATGAAGCTCGTAGACTAAACAAGAATCATCATCTACTATTTATGCTTCCGCAGACAGTTTTATCAATTGGAATTGCACTCAGTCTGTATTCATTAAACAGTCAATCACTACTTACATACTTTATTATCCTACAAAGCAGCTTGATTTTAAGTTTCATACCCGAGAGAATTGTCTATTCCGTGAGCTTTGAAATAGCATTAGCGACAAGTCGAGCTAGGATTCTGATCGCAGAAAGACTTACGCATTACTTGAAGCGTGTAATATTCTTACTTGTCTTTACAATTCCACTGATTTACTTACTGATAGTTTGGGCAACATCTTCAGTAATTTATTCAAGCACGCTAATTCTCTTGATCATCATTTATGCACTGGGCATTGCATTAAAAAATTCTGGAATTATTTTAGCACAAGCAATCGCCAACGATAAGCTGATGCTACGATTTAGCTGGGCCAGTAGCATTTCTCTGCTAACTTGCTTTTCACTATTTATTTTATATTTGCGACCAAATATTACACTAATAATTTTTCTTGAGGCAGCAGCAAATGCCTTGATCGGATTACATTTGATTCGCGCATTTCGCCCAGTTTGTAGTCCATTACATGTTGCAGCAAAGTCAGAGTATTTTGCGGGGTGTAGCTCACCATTGAAACTCAAAGATACAAATTATCGCCACGGAATACTACTTGTAGTAGATGCCAAGTTAATCGGAGATAATCGAGCAAGATTCACTCAAGAACTTCGTTCCCATCTGAAAGTAGATCTAATCTGCTTTAGTTCATGGCTATGGTACATGCCTAGGATTTCCGCAGGTGTGTTTCCACTGCACTCTTATTCAGGTTGGTGTATAGACTGCTTTGACTTTAATTTAAACCAGCCGCTTGAAGCAAAAAAATCGCTCGAACTTAAGTCTATATACTTTAAGCAGATTCCACATACAGCACGTAAGCAACTTCAAGAATTATCTGCCGCACTAAAACTATCTTCAGAAATTATCGAGGACTGGAAAAATCTGAATGCAAACGCCGCAGAGATGCTTTCACATCAACTCGCTCAAACTTTAACAAAACATTGTCCTATTGCTCACAAAATTTTATCTTGGCAAACAAAGACTAAGAATTGGGATTATTTAGAATTACAAACAGCTCAGCATTTTTTAGCAAAATTTTCAGTGTCAGCTTTACCGGCTTTAAATAGCACAACCTCGATGCAAACCATTAGTTTCTACGGTCATCCACTAATGATTATTAATGCAAATAATAAAAGTATCAGACAGATCTGTCTTGCTATTTCACTTGCACTCGAAAATTGCTACGCAGAAAATATCGAGGAAGTTTTTAATCTACTTACACTTTCACCTAGTACTACTAAAAAATATATTACTCAAACTACTCAATGAAGGCCAGAAACATAGCAACCATAATACTCAGTGCGATTTTGACGTGCACTATTTATGCATATTTTGCTTTCCATGCTGCTAAAAAATATTATGTAACTGTTAAGATTAGCGAGATTGAAGACCGCATAGCCTGTTCAGAAGAACTCCAGAAAACTATCCTTCTAAACGATCGCAATCATATATACGCGATACAGCTTCCAATGCTAGACTCAGGTCCCATAATTCGGGCCGATCTTGTTTGTGATAAATTTATTTCGCAACTAATACAAACCTGGAAAGCCTCTAAGCAATCAACAATTGGTTTTGAGCTTAGATCGCAGCAAGCAACTGATCGAGAAAGCTATCTAAAAGAATATCGACACGTCAGGTCAAAATTCCTTGAACAAGAGTGCCAGGCGCGAAAGTTTTGCGGATTAAGCATGCTAAACAGCCCAATAAAAAGCTGCGGCGCCCAACGAAGTAGTATCGAGAAAATACAGCCCCGCCTAACGATCCCAAATTATGAGCCTATTGAAAATGTAGAAATTAGCGTATTTCCATTCGATTCATTAGCTGACAACATCATGCGCACGATCGACCGCGTAAATCAAAGCGGAAAATCAGAAAAAATATTTGCATCCACAATGTCTTATGGGAACTCGCTAGCTCAAGCTTGGAATGATTTTTTTCGTGAAAATCGACAACACGTCTTTCTGGCTCTAGATGCCGCTCTATCATTCTCTACATTTCAAAGTAGTTTGCTTGCTAGAGCGTATTCAGAACATCCATCGATATATATCGTCCCAATTATCGGTGGAGGCTTATTCGAATCGATTTATCACTGGAAGTTTGTTGTTCCTGAAACCTCAAATTACGCGTCTCTGTCAGGAATGAATCTTTCCTTACCCAGCCGCGCTCAATACCTTGATCTGATCTATCACTTTAGCGATGCCGAGGTTGTGCAAGAGCTACGCAGTTACTATGAGCAAATGCTTGAACACAATTGTCAACGTCGTGATGATTATCAGTGCTTAGTTGATTTCATGGTTCCAACTGTGAGTGATCAAGTCTTATTGAAAAAAATGTTCGATCGAAGCTGTGAATTATTTCTTACTCGCCAAAGTAGTTCATCAGCAGTTGCCAAATATTTCCTACAGCCACAGCTACATGACATAAGCTATTTATTGAAAACTAAAATCCGTCAGGCAAAACAGGAAATTGTTGTAGTCATGCATAAGTTTTCTGACTCTTCTCTAATGGATGAGTTGCACAGTGCTCAGCAACGAGGAATTCGAGTTGTGGTCATTACAGGCACACATCCACGAGTAAAATCTTCTAGTCTAGTCAAAGGTCTTGTTGATTATGACAGCTTGGGAAATTCAGATCGAGGCTTCTCGCCACATATGAAAATCGTGATTTTCGATCAAACTGAATTATTCTTTGGGACTGGTAATCTTTCGCGAAATGCTTTGTCTGATTCAGCTGAACTATATGCAATTACCAAAAACCAACGCGCTATTGATTCAACACTAGCTCAAGTAAAAAATTTACTTTATTTGGCTGGAGACCAGCGATACAAAAATATTGAATCTACGCTGCCTCCGGAGCAGTGGCTTTTAATTCAGCGTCATTACTCGAGCGATCAAGCGCAAGCTGCCGCCCGAGACTTGCAGCGAGTCGCTCAATTTATTGCCCCTGGAAAATTCGTTCATGATCGACTGCGTAAAATTAATGCCGGAGCCAGACAAATCTTGGCCAACTGCGGACTCGATCGTCTGCAAATCATTCACGAAAAAGACTTGCTTCGTTGTCAAGCTACCGCGGACATACAAACATTGGATTTGGCAACCCATTAATAACTGTCGTCATTGACGAATAACGCGCATCTACCTTTGTACGAATACTACGTGCCTTGGAATTATTCTTGCAGCCATTAGCGATCGTGCGAGCTAGGTTTTTAAGGCCTGCAGCTGTCGTTGACATCTCAGTAAGTGCTGGAGCGGTCTCATAGCGTGGGCAGCTAGTATTATCAGGGTCAGAAACTTGAGACGAACGTCCAGGCAATGACCAAGTTGCATTCCAAAAACGTGTGTAGAAGCCACGAGAACGTGCACGATAATTTTTAACTTGAGAAGCTGAAAGCTTTTTACAACCCCGACCGCGAACCGAGCCAGATCGAGTCGTCTGACGCAGACGTAGCAGCTGATTGATATATTGGTCTAAAATCGCTGCACTATGGTCAACTGAAAACTGCAAGTTGACTACGTTAACATCAGGACAAGAATCGATCGCTTCTCTAAAATCAGGAATACCTGAACATCCACCATATGGGCCGCGGTCGATTACATAGGCATCATCATGACCATCGCAATTAGCATCGATACCACTTGGAGGAATATATTGAGCGGGGTCTAAGTACTCAACGTTATCGTTTAAGCCATCATTATCGGAATCTGCATCAAGATAATCAGGTCGACCATCGCTATCGGTATCAATTGGAGTCAAACCTGTAGCATACACGTCATCCATGCCATCTGAATTTGCATCAACTCCAGACGGTGCAAGATATGGACTACTAACTTGAGCCTCACGTCGGTCCGTAATGCCATCGCCATCAGAATCAAGATCTAAATGGTTTACTCGACCATCGCTATCAAGATCTAAATTGCCACCAAGGAGCGTATTGGCTTGATCAATTTCCAGGGTGTTGAGAATACCATCGCCATCTATATCTACATCAGTGCTATTTGGAATACCATCGCCATCTATATCCGCAGATGCACAGGTTCCGCTGCTCGAAGTAAAACCAAAGTCAGCATAGACTACTTCAGGTGAACCGCTATTTAAAATTACATGATAACCCGTATAGATCTGAGAGTTATTATCTACGCCTGGAGTTCCTAAGGTTGAGACGAAGCCAGCTGGTTGCTCTACTGCAACAATATAATGGAAGGCAGAACTTCCATCATCAATTGGAAGATCAACAAATTGATAACGCCCATCTGACCCACTAAATGTTTCATCAATCAGCTGATCTCCGGCATCAAGCACGCCATTTCTGTTAATATCCCAGTATAAGCTAACCTTGACAGACTCAAATCCACTCTCTCCGGCACCTGGCTCATATACTCCATCAGCGTCGAGATCTCTAAAAATTTGATTACCAATTGTTCCAACTGGACTGGATAAGCCGGCATCAACATCGCGGCGATTTTCGCCACTGGCTAAAGTAATTGCTGGCGAGCGCCCTGTTGTACGGTCAATGTCGCTATCCACAGAATCATCTGAACCAATATTATCAAATGTAAATCCAAGTCCCGAAGGTGGGATAACTCCCACATAGTAAGTTCCAGGTGCAAGGTTCTCAAATAGATACAAACCTGAAGCGTCAGTTTGAGTTGTAGAAATTAAATTTCCATTTGAATCATAGAGATTTACAGTGACGCCTGATAAATTGCTATCAGAACCATCTTGAATGCCGTTTGAATTAACATCTCTAAATACCCTGTCTCCGATACTAGCAGGAGCTCCAGAGCTTAAATACATTCCGGCATCGACGGTTGTATCGTCTTCGCCTGAACTTAAATTAATTGTGGCAGTTCTTCCAGTGATTGAACTTGCGTCACTATCACGCATGTCATCGCCGCCAAAATCAGCAAAAGTAAATACGTAAAGTGAGTTAGATGGAATAAACTCTAGGCTATAATCTCCAGGGGCAAGATTGCCAAAATAGTATTCTCCGTCAGCATTTGTAATTGTTTCAGAAATCAAGGTACCGCTACCGTTGTAAAGCCTAACAGTAACTCCGGCGATACCAGTTTCACCAACATCTTGCTGACCGTTTTGATTCGTATCATACCAAACATAGTTACCAATGCTTGCTGGGTTTAGGCCACCGCTTAAGATCAGGCCAGCATCAACCGTTTCATTATGATCACCAGCAGCTAAAGAAATAAGCGCTGTTTCTCCAGTACTTGCATCTGCGTCACTATCAGAGTCATCCGCTCCATTATCTTGAGCTGTAAAATTATAGGAAGCAGTTGGAACAAAATCGATAATATAATCACCTGGAGCTAGTCCACCGAATTGATAAAATCCATTACCATCAGTCAGTACTTGAGCAATTTGATTGCCAAGTGAGTCAAGTAATCTCACGGTAACCCCAGCAACACCTGTCTCACCAGTATCTTGTTGCCCATTGCCATCGGTATCATACCATACGTAATTACCAATGCTTGCAGGTAAAATATTTGGAATTGAAAGCCCTGCATCAATTGTTCGATTTGATTCACCAACAGCTAGGGTAATTACTTCAGTTCGGCCAGTGCTTGTATCAGCATCCGAGTCAAAAGCATCAAGTGAATTTGAGGCTTGATCTTTAACTGAGAATTGATAAGCCCCTGTAGTTGGAGGAATAAATTCTACATAATAATCCCCTGGAGCAAGATTTAGAAATTCGTAATGACCATTACCGTCAGTTATCGTCGTGCCAAATAGAGTATTGTCTGAAAGATAAAGATTAACTGTCACACCAGCTACCCCAGGCTCATCAGCACCCTGCAATCCATCTCCATTCGTGTCGTACCAAACTGTATCGCCAAGAGAGGCTGGGTATACATAACCAAAATCACCGGTAAGGTTCGAGAAGTTAGAACTATCTAAGGTAATCGAATATCCAGTTGCATTTTGAGAATTATTATCAACTCCTGGAGTGCCAAGTGTGTTAATCGCACCAGTTAATACTCCGGCACTATCAGTAACAACGACAAAGTAGTTAAAATTACTATCTCCACCATCATCATCAAGTCGTAAGTCTGCAAAAAGATAGGCTCCATTTGTGTCGGTATAAGTTTGGCTGATTAGAATATCAATAGCAGGATTAAATGCTCCGTCGCTCGGGTCAGTGTCCTGATACAAGCTGACTTCGACATTACCGATGCCGACTTCTGCAAGATCCTTAACGCCATCACGATCAGTATCAGCAAATACCAGATTACCGATTTGACCAAGCGCTTCACCGAAGTCATTACGAATACTATTTGTGCCTTCGGCTAATTCAATATTGCGAATGCGATTGACATCAGATCCGCCTTCCTTAGACCCTAATCCATGGCCGAGAGAAGCTGTTGAACTATCGTTGGCAGTCAAGCCAATTTGACCGCCGTTTGACCCTGTGGATCTATAACCAAGCGGTTGACTCTCCATTACATTGTAGAAACTACCATTAAAACTTGGAAGTGCAGGATATAATCCCGAAAAACTATAGTCGCCACTAGAATTTGTAATTACTGGGGCAAGCGCGACGTAATTTGCAAGTGTCGGTAGGCTACTCAGAGTAGTTCCGCCTGGCACGATTCCATTAGAAATAAGAACCGGCAATATTTCCGTCATCGCAGAAGTATATTGAGCAGCATAAATATTTGAATCAGGACCGTAGACCCGACCAAAAATATCGAAGCCATATAAAAAGACTGGCACATTATTAATGCCCGTATCTGTTCCGCTGTCAAAAATCACATCACTATCACGGTCTACAAAAACGCTTCCTGACAAGCTTGCCAGCGTTGAAAGCGTTGGTCGAACTTGATGGTCGTCAGCATCATCAGTTAAGCTTGTTTGCGCAGTAGTTGTTGAGATCTGCACAATATTATCGATATAGGTTCCATTGGCGCTATCAATTAAAATTTGTGGATCATTATTTACACGCACTCGTAGTGCAATAGTGCCTGTCTGACCAGCTGGTAGCACAACCCCGCCTGCTGTTGTTCCGTCAGCAGAGCAAGTTACAGTTCCAATTGGACTCTCAGAGCAGGTAAGCGCTGGGCTGCCGCTAAGTTGAACTGCGCTAACAAATGTCAGCCGAGTAGCATCGTAGTTATCAACGATATAGACGTCATTGGCGTCAGTATTACCGTTATTACCATAGGAAATGAAGTACTCGAATTCTTGATTAAGATTAACCGTTGAAGGCCCAGTTTTTTGTATATACACGTTAGCCAGTGTGCCAACACGAGTATCTGCGGTGTCACAATTATCACTCTGATCAGGATCGAATGTATCTGAAGAAATACAGACTGCGTTTCTCAACAACTCTCCACCAACAGCAGCTCCCGATAAAGTGCCGTTAAATGTAATTTGACCACATTCACCTGGCGCTAGTGATGAGCGCATGCAAGTAAACCCTGATACATTTGTGCTACAACCTACAGGCAGTGAGCCAACGTTCAGCACAAAAAAGTCAGGTATCGTATCTGCAATAATCGGATTATCGGCTGTTGAAGGACCATCATTACAGTAGTCAATAGTATACGTGAGAGTATCGCCAGAGCCTGGAAGTGTTGCGCCGCGATCTACAGACTTTTCGATTCGAATATCTGCCATCCGAATTGGCAGCGTATGCTGCCCGCAATTATTATTCGCGTTTGTTTCAGGTGTCTCAGTTGAAATACAAACCACATTTCTAATTGAATTAACACTTAGGCCAGAGTCAAATACCCGGACATCAAAAGTAAAATTCGGTTGAGAATCAGTAGTATATGTTACTTGCCAAGACTTAAGTTTTGGAGTCACAGTTGTCGCGCAACCTGGTCCAGGAGTCATTGTCGCTTCAATATAGAGCTGATTGGATGGTGCTGTTACTGGTATCGCAGCCAGAGAAATAATCCCAGAAGTAGTAGTTAAATTATTGAAGCCTGGGATTACTGTTCCGGTACTATCATATACAGAATAAGTAATATTTGAGCCTGGAGGTAATTCAGTACTGACAATCAAGTTGCCCCAAGCTAGTAAATTACCGCCAGAAGTATTGGCGATCAGAGGGCTGCGAATTGTTCCATTTAAAACATTAAATGGATAAGCAAAAACATCTGAACCTTCAGATGGATAAAGAGCGGTATTAGCATTCTGCTTCCAAATCGTATACACACAGCCATCTGGTGTTCTTTTGCTAAATTCCTCGAAAGTCGCATCTGCTGTTGGGTCGGTTTCTGCTGTTAAACTAATCTGCTGACCAGAACTCGCCCCCAAACTTCCTTCCCAACGGTAGACTTCAAATTGGCCGCTTGAATTCTCTTCCCCCCAAGATATGACTGGCTGCCCTGATGCATCATAATGGATTAATCCACCATAGCCTGATATTTTACTAACGCCCTGAGAGTTGCTGCGGCTAGTAAGTAAATATGGGCTGGCAACTGCAATATCCGTATCCCAGAAATAGATATCTGTGGATTCTCCCGCTGTTGCTGAAAATTCACCCCATGTCGTTTGAAATTTCCCAGAGGGAGAACGTGCAGCTGAGCCAAATTGGCTAGTTCCTCCTTGAGTATCAACTAAATTTGTGATTCTAGTAGCAGGAGCAGGAGTAGAAGAATCCCAGTAAAAACGATCTAGAGATTCAACTGGAGTGGAGTTATTCTTCTCGAAAGTTATCCACGGAGTATTAGACACTGGATTAAGGATCATTGAACTTTCGCCGCTGCGGCGATCGGTTAAAAGTCTAGCAAAACCCGAAGTAGATGTCGCATTGCTGATCAGAGTTGGAGAGTTTGCTGCTTGAGAACTGTTCCAATAGTAGACGTCGTTATTACCCTCAATAAAGCTAATGTGAGATCTGCCAACCAAATCGGCGATCACTTCGATTTGAAAAATACTTTGTGAGCCAGCCGCGGTGTCACTTACTCGTGTTGCTGCTAGAGACGGTAGCGATGAGCTAGACCAGAAGAACAGATCGGTATGGCCAGTGCCATTTAATTTCTCAGCCCAATAGATGTGCGCATTGTTAGTGGTTGAAATAACCATCTCACAATTATCAATTAGCCCATCAGTAACGCTTGCATCAGTAATATCAACACCAGGCGAAGCCCCAAAGTCGCTACGATAGTAGAACATATTGTAATGCTCTCCCGCCATGAGTTCTGACCACGCCACGTGTGCGCGATCTAAGGCATCGAGCTTAAGGAGAATTACGCTTGCTGACATGCCCGTGTTTGTAGGATCTGAAATATTAATTGCAGTGCCTGCAGCCATTGTAGAATTCCAATAGAATGTATCGGAAAATAAACCGCCAAGCTCAGTCCCAGTTGTATGCTCTTTGAATGCAATATGCGCGATGCCCGAAGGAGTCACTGCTAGGTTTAATGCACTAGCATAGCCCCGAGTTATCCCGTGATTTGAAACTAATGTTGTAATACCGGACTGACTGTTCCAATAAAATGCATCAGTGAATTCAGCAGAATCACTATTCAATTCATCCCACAAGGCGTGGACTGTGCCATTCGCATCGATTGTAGCAGTTAATTTTCGCACCCAGCCTTCAGTTAGCGTTAAATCACTAATGCGCTGTGGAGAACCAAAAGGCATGTCTTCATTCCAGTAGTACACATCAGCACTTTCGCCCGTCCCCGACTCCTGAATCCAGATAATGTGAGCTTTACTATTTGCATCAGTGAAGGCCCTAATGTCTGATTCGGGAATGAAATTTGCAGATGGAGCTACTTGCTGAGCTCCCCCGGCACCCATGCCATCTCTCCAGAAATAAACTGCTAACTCATTACCTGTACTAGCTTCTGTTGCTTCAACCCAGGCGAATTTACTAACCCCATCAGCGCCAGTAAGAATTTTCATCGCGTGGGCGCTTTCATAGTCAGGATTTGATGAGTGTGCTGTAGTTAAACTATGATTAGAGAGTCGACGTGATTCACTTTGAAGAACAACTTCACCTAGATTGTCGGAGCCATTTTGCGCTCTAACCCCAGTTAGAGTTCCCGTGCTAAACTCAGCTGCCGTGCTCTGCGACCAGAAAGTTGCTGGGGCAGGAAGACCAGTAGTAAACAGCAATCGGAAGTTTGTCACTAAGCAATCTGTCGTGCCAGCTGCACCAACCGGAACGTAGCTCCAGGTCGATCCGCCATCAGAAGAAAATTCGAGCGTCGTGCCAGCTGGCTGATTGACTTCAGCCGATCCTATTACGTAGCATGAACCTGTAGGTATTTGCTCGACAATCGTTACGCCTTCTGCAGCAGTATTGCCAGAATTGTTATAGTTAACTGTATAACGTATTTTTTCTCCGGCATTAACTTCTGAGCTATTATTATCCTCACCACCTCCCGGAATTGCAGTCGAGCAATCGTCATCTGGTCCGCAAGCATATCCAGTTTTTGAACTAGTTACATCGCTGCGATAGACACTCACACTTGAACAATCATCATTATTTGAGCGAATGTCTTCATTCCCAACCGGAACAGCTGATTGATCGATATGCGCGCAGTTCTCAATACTCGTTGAATCAGCCACATTACTATCAATGCTAACGTAAACTTCAAACGTTCCGCGGCTACCAGGCGGCAAGCACACCCCGCTACTTGGATTACCAAGCGTCCAAGTTAAATTACCGGAAGAATTATTAAAAACGACTGGAATTGCATCGCTAATCGGTAGGCCTGCTGGGTCAACAGCCGCCATCGGATTGCCCGCCGAATCTACCAAGGAGATAGTTGAAAAATTATGCCCACTGCCTGCTAAGTCTAATCCGGCAGGTAGCGTATCCGTAATTGCCACATTACAAATACGCTCAGTTCCGGAGTTACCATAGGTCATCGTATAGCTAAGCGCAGCCCCTGGAATCGTGCCAGGGAACGAACCTTCAATGCTACCAGTTTTTGTAATAAATAGATCGAACCCTGGTGTGCGGCTCGTTGCTGAAGAATTATTATTGCTCGAATTGTCATCGACGGTAGCACCGATACGAACATTGTTAACAATCGTTGATGCAGCTGGTAACGCGATACCAGTCATTTGATCGCGAGCCTCAACCCCGATCGTGATGCTAAATGGCCCAGCATTCCCTGCTAATGAGCCAATTACAGCTAATATATATGTCGGCTTGTAGCCAGGAGTGAAACAACCGGGCTGAGTGACCCAACCGTTCATGTTAAGCGTTGCTGGAGAAAGATCGCCCACTGCCGGCTCTCCAGTTGTAGCATCGTGGCAATATATAACTTCACCATGCGTTGCAGCAATGCTTGCCAGGGTAATATTCGCAGTGCCATCATCTCCAATGTCAGGCAATCGATCAATAAAGTAAACTCCAGTTGCAGCAATTCTCGATAGGTTTCCATACTGTAATGTGTAATTAAACGCCTGACCCGGTAAGACACTCAAAGGTCCAGCTTTACTGATATAAGGATCAGGAAGTGGTGTGCGTGTATCTTGCGTGTCGTTATTGGGGAAATTATTATCTTCAGGAATACTTGTTGAAATCGCGACACTATTAGTTAATGTTGTACCCGGAGCAACTCCAGCTTGAACTTGTCCGCGATAGCTAATCGTAATATTTTCACTATTTCCCGGAATGGTTCCTGCAGGAGTTCCAGGCGGAACAGTTGTTACAAAATTTGACCAAGTCAAATTACTCGGTGACGTAGCACACGGTCCACCGCTTTCACTTGGTCCTGTCACACTCCAATGCGCAGGTGAAATTTGCGCTGAGCCGCCAACAAAACAAACGCCAGCAGGTAAAATATCTACCAAATTCACATTCGGTGCAGCTAACTGTCCACGGTTGGCGATGATTAAAGTATAAGTTACAATTTCCCCTGGTAGTGGGTCGGTGCGACTGACAAATTTATTAACTGTTAAATCAGGCTTTTGCACCGTCACTAGATCGCTTGCTGTAATACAATAGCTATTAAGTGGGTTAGAATAACAACCTTCCACCGTATTAGTTAAGGTTGTACCAGAAGAAACAATCGTGCCATCCACCGTGGCCATAATTCGAATTATGCCGCCTTCTAAAAATCCTAAGTTACTTTGGCGCAATCCGTCAGTTGGACTTCCATCTGTATCAGCAATAACAATGCGGATCGTAGTTCCTGTAGGACCTGGCGTAACTTGGACATTGGCGTTTGCAAGAATATTGACTTGCCCTGCTGGCAGAGTGGGGTCATTTGCCAATGCTTGAGAATTCCACTCATGAGTTAGGCCGCTGATATTAACGCCAAGTGGTAGGGCGTCTGTTAAGATAACTTCTGTGTCATCCGAACCAGAATCGTTATAGTAACTAATCGACCACGTAAATGGCGTTCCAGCGCCAATAATGTCCTGATCGGAAGTTTTAGAAAGTCTTAATCCTGGCTCTGGCAATATTGTCGTAATGACTTGATTAGAAATCGTTTGTAATAGCTGATCTGCCATAGAAGCGGCGTTATTTCGAATAATTGTGCCATCGACCGAACCTGATGTACCTGAACCTGAGCCATCATCATCATTGGTCACATACATACCCACCTTACCTAAGGTATTTGTGGCTAATAATGGCTGAGGCAAGCTTGAGTCATCGATTTTCCAAGCTACAAATTTAATCTGACTTGGGTTTGCATAGCTGGCAGGGGGCAACCAAACACCAGACCCAGGTTGTAGTGTTGTCAAATTAAGTGGATCTACTTCAACTCCTAAAACAAAGTAATTCGTAATATCACTGACTTGAAATTGATCAGCTGGCGAAATAGAGACTGGTAAATCTGGGTGGCCAGTTGAAAAATAAACTTTACAATCTACGCAAGAAAACACATTGCCAACTGCATCTACGGCAGGTGAAGTGTATGCAGCGCCTAGAACAGTCTTAGCTGGAACTTCGTCGACGATGTATGTATTTGTTAATGGCGAGCGACCAGCATTTCGAAAATCAATTTCATAGTGAATATCACCACCGCTACCAATCAAGGCCTCTTCCCTTGATTTAATAACTTCGATACGTGGCTCCGCATTAATTATTGTCGTCTTGGACAGCGAGCTTGCAATAGTTTGGCATCCTTCGGGATCGCTACCATTAATTAATACTCCAACTGAATATGTGGTGCCATCAATCACTCCTGCTGGAATAGTCAGACTTAAATCAATATGTCGGATGAATGCTGCACCAGGCGGAATATCGCCCAGGCTAACAGTGACGTAACCACTTGCCAAGGTCGAGAGATCGACACTTCCTCCGGTAATTGAAGCCAATGATATGTATTGCATCACACCATTGACTAGAATCTGCGGGATATTAACCCTAACCGTAGCACCGACAATTGTGTCGGAACCAGTATTATTAATAGTAATACGATATGTTGCACTACTTTGAGAATCAACATAGTCATTACCAGTTATGATCGAAGTCGGCTCAAGTAATTCACCCAATAGAGGGTTAATTTTAGTTTTTTCTGCAGTATCGATATAACTTAAACTTGTAGTTACAAAGCCACTGTCATTATTGGCAATCGTATTCGATGCGTTGTAAGTTCTAAAGTGGCCAATATTATTAGCCTCAGATTCCAAGCATGCATCGCCTGGAATTTCAGCTTGCACTAAAATATCTGCTGCAACATTTGATGGCACACCATCGCACAGACTGCCTGGAGCAGCTGGAAATATATTCGATGATAAACATGGAACGTATACTGCGACCCATGTTGTTTGATTAACCGAGGTTGGTGGCGTAGTCGACCAAACACCATGATCACTTGGTGCGATTCCTGGTGTGCCACTCAATGTAAATGCAGGAGGAGAATTTGGATCTCCAAATAAGTTAGTTGTCGCATAAAACACTGTTGCCCGATACGAACTTGCAATCGAAACAGCAGCAAGGTCTAAGCCCGCTGGAATTTTATCAATATAAACATTGTCATATAAGTTAACTGGTCCTGCATTTGTCTGATAGAGAATATACTTAAAAGTTTCCCCGTGATTAACGAAGCGGATTTCATTATCGTTCACACCAGCTCTAGTTTCACGAAAACCACGAATTTCTTCACCTTTGGCATACGCGCCATTTGGCGCAAGATTCAAACCAAATTTAACATTTCGACTTGCTGATATTTGATTAATATTATCTGCAGTCAGAGAGACGTTGTTATTAACAATTGTTCCATCAGCAATTGGACGCGATAAACAAGTGCTATAATCAACCGTAAAACTTACTGTTCGAGTCGAGCCAACGCTCAGATGATTATTCGTAAAATCCCATTGAATATACTCTGCTCCAAGTGTTGACGAATTAAGCACGCCACTAGATGAAATATTTGTAAATGCGCTAGCTGGTGATGCCATGTTACAGCCGCCAGCAGCGGAACTGCGTAAAATCGAAAAAATATGAGACACATCGTCGCGAACAATTGGATCAAATATTGTTTCCTTGTCAGTTGGACCAAAGGTGTTTTCGATATCAATTTGATAAGTCACCTGACCATTGTAACCACTGCCATTATAAACGATGCGATCCGTCCCAAGATTAACTGCGCCCAATGCTTCCTTCCTAATTTTTGGTGTAGGAGTTGAAGTTAGGTTCGTCGCGCAAGGCTGATTTCCTGGTAGCGAGGGATTGCTATCGCTTACCGCTAACTCAGCATCCGCCGAATCAACAAAGGCTTGATAATTCCACGCTGTATTATTTTGCACACCATTATTACTACGAACTGTAAAGCGCAATAAGCTGGAAGACCCCTCTGCTTCTGGACCTAAGTCCCAATATACAGAATTCGCTGGAATGTTTATCCCACGGACAGTTAGGCCTGTAGATGTATAGAGCCCGCCATTTGTTGCAGATACAAATGTTGCGCTAGCATCCTGCCCATATGCATCAGTCACCCCACTTGGTAGCGGAACCCATACAATTACACCGTTCGATGAAACATATGAAACGGAATAACGCACGTCATATGTTATATTAGTCCCAACTCCTTTGGTCGCAGGACAGGTAATAGAAGAAAGAAACACTGGCAATGGCACCCAACGAAAAGTTAAATCGTCGACACTTGGCGCTGGGCCACTGTTATCCCGCAAGGTAATTTGCGCACGAATACAGGGATAAGTATTTTTATTAATCCCGCTTAGATTAACCTTACCACCAACGATCGGAGCTGGATTTGGCACTCCGGTAACTGGATTTGTTGTGCCGCATTCAATGATGCGGGCTTCAATATCAGCAGGAAAAGAAGTAATCGAATCGATTTCAAGTTCTGTCCATGCCGAGAAAGAAGGTGGCCGGACTTCAGCTGTTGTAAATGTGCCACTAGTAAAACTACCCGCTGTATTCAGTACCACACGACCACTGCTAAACTGTAAGTTAGACGCATTCGGTGGTAACTCACTTAAAGAGGGTGTAAGGCCAACAAGATTGGATAAATCAATACTGAGATAGCCGTTATTATTATCTTGAGTAATGTCAGCAAATGCAGTCGATGGAGCGAATAAGCTTGCTGCGATAATCGAAACTGCTAGAACAAATAATTTGTGAATGAAAATAGTTCTACTAAATGACATAATTATTTAATTCCGAGTGATAGAATTTCAAAACTAAAACGAACTCTAAACAAGTCTGGCCTACAAATTTCGACATAAAATTAATGCAACTTGAGGCATGGTTACCCTTAATTAAGATGATAACTTAAAACACTTAGTTGCTAAATGTTTTTCTGACTTGAACTTAAGAGGATCTCTTAGACAAAAAAACCCAAAAGGTATTAACCAAAGGCAGACTTACCATTTGCTGCCTTGTGATCGTCCAGGGCAAGATCACGCTTCTCCTCTGCTTCAAGCTCTTTGGCAAGCTCCCCACCAGCAAGCTTAATTTTGATTTTCATATCCGTCGCGCTATCTGCATTATCCAGAGCTTCCTTGAGCGTGATTCTCTTAGCTAAAAATAAATCTAAAATTGCCTGGTCAAACGTTTGCATTCCTTCACCACTACCGGCAGACATGGCTTCTTTAATACCATCAACTTGTCCCTTCTTGATCAGTTCCTTAATGCGCGCGCTGTCTAGTAAGATTTCAATTGCAGCCGCACGACTCCCATCAATTGTTTTAATCAGACGCTGGCTGACGATTGCTCGCAAATTCAAACTTAATTGCAAATAAATCTGACGATGCCTTTCAGGTGGAAAGAAATTGATCACGCGCTCCATCGCTTGATTGGCATTATTTGAGTGTAATGTAGCCAGACAGAGATGCCCAGTTTCTGCAAACGTGAGCGCATGCTCCATTGTTTCTTCGTCACGAATTTCACCAATTAGAATCACCGTCGGTGCTTGCCGCAGAGTGTTTTTTAAGGCAGCCTTAAATGATTCCGTATCAACACCAACTTCGCGTTGCGAAACCACACATTTCTTATGCTCATGCACATATTCAACCGGGTCTTCCACGGTCATAATGTGACCTGCTTCGTTTTCGTTACGATGGTTAATCATCGCCGCTAAGCTTGTGGACTTACCAGAGCCTGTAGCCCCGACAACAAGCACTAGACCACGCTTTGTCATACTCACGTCTTTTAAAATTTCTGGAAGTTTCAGATCGTCTAGCGTTTTAATCTTTACCTCAATTTTACGTATTACCATCGCAGGTAATGCTTTCTGCTGATAAAAATTAAAACGATAGCGCCCAATTGTTGGGTCAGACCAGGCAGAATTAAATTCCTTCTTCCCTAAGAATTCTTGATAATCTTTTTCACTGAGCACACTTTTAATCAAACCATGGATCATCTCCGCATCGAGTGGCACTTTGCCTGCGGGCTTAACAGATCCATGAATTTTAAAACTTGGTGCAAGATTTGCTGTTAAATAAAGATCGGAGGCATCGTGTTGCTTCATGAAAGCAAGAAGTTGCTTGATGTCGTACATAGCATTCTACTCAAAAATCTTATTAATCTTAGTACTACTTCCCCAAGTTAGAAGTCGCTTAAAAATACAATAAACTTGAGTAGAGTTTTTCACTCTTTGCTTCGAGTCTTAATTGCTTGAAAATATTGATTGTTTCTAGGTGATTAGCGTTTGTAGCCCTTGATGATTTCACTGACGATTGCTGGGTCAGCAAGTGTTGTCGTGTCACCAATCTGCTCAAGCTCGCCTTCAGTGATTTTGCGAAGAATGCGGCGCATAATTTTTCCGCTTCGCGTTTTGGGAAGCCCTGGTACGATTTGAATAAAATCAGGGGCAGCAAAACCGCCAATAACTTTTTTAACGGCGTTACGGATTTCCATGTTAACTGCCTCTGAATTTACTACCCCTTCGCGGAGACAGCAAAATGCATAGATCGCCGATCCTTTAATTGGATGAGACACTCCTACAACTGCAGCTTCAGCAACAATTCCTGAATGAACGATTGCACTCTCAACTTCGGCTGTCCCGATACGATGCCCCGAAACATTAATCACATCGTCAACACGTCCAGTGATCCAGTAGTATCCATCTTTGTCACGAATACTTGCATCACCAGTAAAATATTTTCCAGGAAATTGTGAAAAATAAGTCTCAAAAAAGCGCTGATGGTCACCATAGACAGTGCGCATCTGTCCCGGCCAAGGAAAAGTAATACAAAGCCGCCCACGCACATTATTCCCTTCAAGGACCTGACCTTGCTCGTCAACAATTTCTGGTCGAATTCCAAAGAAAGGTAGCGTTGCCGAGCCTGGCTTTGTTGGAGTTACTCCGGGGAGTGGTGTAATTAAAATTCCACCAGTTTCAGTTTGCCACCAGGTGTCAACAATTGAGCATTCTTTGTTGCCAACCATCTGATAATACCACTGCCAGGCATCTGCGTTAATTGGTTCTCCTACGGTGCCAAGAATTCTTAGACTACTTAAATCATATTCACGGGGTTTTGTTTCCCCTTCTTTAGCCACAGTGCGAATAGCTGTTGGTGCTGTATAAAAAATATTAACTCGATGCCTTTCAATCGTATCCCAATAACGCCCCGCATCGGGATAGTTTGGTAAAGATTCAAACATCAAACTTGTCGCACCATTTGCTAATGGTCCGTAGACAACATACGTATGTCCCGTAATCCAACCTACATCGGCGGCACAAAAGTAAATATCTTCTTCGTGATAATCAAAAACATATTTATGAGTTACCGCTGCGTAAACAAGGTATCCGCCTTGAGTATGGAGCACGCCTTTTGGTTTACCTGTAGAACCTGAAGTATAGAGAATAAATAACGGGTCTTCTGCATCCATTTCTTCGCAAGCGCAGTGATCTGGCATTTTTTCGAGAATTTCATCCAGAAAAATATCGCGTGGCTGATACATCTTTACATTTGTCTTGGTGCGGCGGTGGACCAAAACATGCTTTACAGAAGTCACCCCTTCAAGCGCTTGATCAACAGTGTGCTTAAGTGGAACTGATTTTGCGCCACGTAACCCTTCATTAGCAGTAATCACGCATACGCACTCAGCATCAAGCACGCGATCGCGAATCGCCTCGGCAGAAAATCCACCAAAAATTACCGAGTGCACTGCGCCAATTCGGGCACAGGCAAGCATAGCAAACGCTGCCTGTGGAATCATCGGCATGTAGATTGCAACCCGGTCTCCACGCTTAACACCTAGGCTCTTTAACGCATTAGCAAATTGACAAACTATTTTGTGTGCTTCGCGATAGCTAAACTTCTGCACATCACCTGGTTCATTACCTTCCCCAATTAATGCAATTTTTTGCCCCCGCAGATCAAGATGTCGGTCCAAGCAATTGTAACAAACGTTTAGCTTCGCCCCTTCAAACCAACGCACATGTGCCTTGGAATAATCCCAGGTTAATACTGTTGTCCAAGGTTTTAACCAGCTGATTTGCTCTGTGGCTTGCTTGGCCCAAAAAATCTCTGGGGCTTCAATCGATTCACGGTATAATTTTTCATAGGTTGCATAATCTAAATAGCTACTAGCTGCAGCTCTTTTCCCCGGTTGGAAAAAAGTAGTTTGCGATGCTTGACTCATAGAATTTCTTCAACCTCAGGTTAAGTGGTTTTGGTAATTTGCATGCGATCAATTGAAACACCAACTAAATTTTTGCGCATAAAGCCAACATCTGAGTTGGGAAGTGGCGAATAAAGTAAGGTGTTGCCCCTTGAAAATATTTCCAGTGCTAAGCGTAAGCCAAATGAGCGTTCTTCTGAAATTATTACTTCCCCTTTCCAGGTTTCTTTATTTTTTGCTGTGGCAAAAATCGAATACTTTCCTGGTGGAAGTAAAATCCAATACTGCAGTCCGCGCTGGTCCGAAGCTAGATATCCTGCTCCATTTGATAGCGAAAACCGCTCTCCCTCGCTAGGGAGCGCGATCTGATAGTTACGCATTTCCCCAACCCCCCATGACAACTGCTCGAGTAGTAGATTTTTAGCAAATAGCGTGCAGCAGATCAGTAGGACACCGCCAGAGAGTAAAAATTTCTTGAGACGTGTTATTACTTGCTGATCAATTTGCACAAACGCGTCAGGGAAAAATGCAACTACTGCTGGGGCAAGGAAATAGCGACTATCCGACCAAGCTGTGCGGCTGATAAACATTATCGCTAGCGACAGTAAGGTTGCAACACGAATCGTCTGTTCTTTGCTTTTTGCGCTAAAGAGCCAGTAAGAAAAAAACGCTAAAATTGCGACAAGCTGCAAAGTCTTACGCGGTAGTAGCTGATAAATTTCTTCGGCACTTAAATTCGATAAACTCTCAACTAATGCACTTAGTGTCCAAGGATTAAAACTTTTTCGCACCTTAAAAACTTCTGCATCTGTAAAGCCAAGATGTTGATAGATTGCGTTATGGTAAAACGCCTCAGGAAAGGGAAAAGCAAAATAGGTCAAGCAGAGTAGCACAAGCAGGCCAGAAATTAGGGCAGGTGCAAGTTTTTTCTGAGTGGCTAAGAGCAAGCAGCAAAATCCATAAAGCACCCAAGTCGATTGATGGAAAAGTTGCGAGCAGGCCAGGATGGCGGCGGCAATCAGCGTTGAACCTTGATAATACATCCCTAGACGTAACAAAAAATATGACAAGGGCACTAATGCCGTGGTGGAGAGCGAGCAAACTCCCAAAATAAAAGGCGCTGGAGTAGCAAAAGCTATCGCCAATAAAATCCAGCGTTTTTCTTTCTGAATAAATTGTGCGTTGGCAAGGATTGATAAACTATAAAGCAGTGCATAAATAATCCGCGGGTCAAACCCAAACGGTAAATGCAGAAAAGATAAAACTGCAGTTAAGGGCAGATAGGGATATTCCCAATACTTAATTGCCTCTCCTGTGCCTTGCAGGCGTACATAATTCTCGGGAAAATCTCTAAAATGAGAGTAAAGTGGTCGCAGTGGAAAGTCAGAAAGTAGATCGATTGGCTTGAGAACTTGATAGGCTAGGTACTGATCGGAAAACGGCTGTTCCATTAAACTGCGCGTTAAGTAAAAGCCTAAGAAAGTAATTAAATATAAATAACTGCGGTCGCGGTATGGACCACTAATTAGTAGCAAACTAAGTGCTACTAAAGCCCAATTAAAAAGTTTAAGCTCAGTCGGATACTCCTGACTGACAGAAAGCCAGGAGATGCTGCTCACCAAACACAGACTTACAATAATAAGTGTTTTGAGTGAGCAGCTACAATTTTTCAATCAAGGCTCGTTCCATATTAATTGAAAATACTAGGGCGCAGTGACAGCGAAAGATCCAGCAGCATAAAATGTGCTACTGAATGAGACTGGAATCATACTAATGGTTGCGCCTAGCTTTGAAGCTGTACCGGCCCCCTGCCCTCTTTCATTATAAGAGCTAATGAAAGCAACATTGTTCGATCCGCCTTCATAAATACAAAGATATCCAGGTGAAGCCGTTGGATCAGAAACCGTCCCCGGGCAATTTGCAGTCGGAGTAGTGCCTATTCTTAGAATTTCCACCTGTGGAGCTGCGGCTAATTGTTTTTGGAAACTAATTTGAGTGCCAGTAAATTCAATATTTGGCCCACTTCCAGCAACCCAAACTCCAGTCAGAGTTTTTCCTGAAGATAGTGTTCCAGTAGCAGATTCAACACTAAAGACTTCTCTATATCCAGCAGGGCAAGTCGTAGCAGAAGTTGCAAGCAAACTTGGTAGCTTAATTGAAACCTTACGGTTTTTAACACTATGGTTTTTACTACTTCTCGCGCATAGAACATCTGCTGTTGAGATTTCAACTACAGAAAAGATGCTCAGCATTAATGAAAAAATAACAACTTTTCGCATGGGTATATTCCTCGCTGATAGCGAGGAATATACCCATGACTGCTCGATCAAATCAAGCGGAAAGCTAGCAGCGCTTTACTTAATAAGCTTGCTCGTGACTACGCGTACTAGGCTTGCGATTAGCTGACCTCGAGGCAGCAAAGCCCCTTTTCTTATTTCTCTGGCTGAAAGATTTCTCTCCGCGTCCAGATGACGAACTGTCTTCTCTACGACGGAAATTATTTCTACCGCGGGAATTTCTACCTGAACGTCCAGGTCGCTGACGCCCCGCACCAGCAGTATCATAACTCGGTGCAGTCACTTCAAAACCAGGTAAATTGAAAACTTCAATCTTATGGCCTGTAAATTTTTCTAACTCTCGAACCTGGCGATACTCACTAAGTAGTGCTAGCGAGATTGCTGTGCCCTTAGCTCCGGCGCGACCAGTTCTACCGATGCGGTGCACGTAATCTTCCTGCATGCGCGGCAAATCATAGTTAATAATATGCGTAATGCCTTTGACATCGATCCCACGAGCTGCAACGTCAGTTGCAACTAAGATTTTAACGCTCTTATCCTTTAGTCTAGAAATTGTACGGTTACGTGCATTTTGACGCATATCCCCGTGGAGCGCAGCGGCCTTTAGTCCTGTGCGATAAAGATTCTCAGCAAGCTTATCCGCGGAGCGCTTTGTCTGAGCAAAAACAATTGCTTGTTCGACTTCATCTGCTTCGAGAAGCTTAATTAAAAGTGCGCGCTTTTCTGCTTGGTCCTTGATGTAGTGGATTTTCTGTTCAATGTCTGCATGTTGAGATTGAGCAGGAGTAATTTCGATCCGCTCGGGATGATTAAGCATTCCCTGGGCTAGTTCAAGAATGGTGCGATCAATTGTTGCAGAGAAAAGTAAGGTTTGGCGATTTTTAGGTAAAGCTTTGACAATCTGCTTTACTGGATCGCGAAATCCCATATCGAGCATGCGGTCCGCTTCATCCAGGACTAAAAACTCAACTCGTGAAAAATCAATTTCCCCTTGTTGCATGTAGTCAATTAGACGTCCCGGGGTTGCCACCATAATTTCTACAAAACCACGCATACTAAAGCGCTGCCTGTCATAGGACATTCCGCCAACAATACTTACCGTCTTTAAATGTTGAAGATACTTCCCGTAAGTTTTTGCAGCCTGCGTAACTTGGAGAGCAAGCTCGCGAGTTGGCGTAAGCACTAGCACCCGTGGGCCACGTGAGTTTTTAACAGTCGAGGGCTTAGTTAAATGCGCTAGCGCTGGCAACATAAATGCCGCAGTCTTTCCACTACCTGTTTGCGCAGAAGCAATAATATCTTTACGATTTAGGCCTAAAGGAATTGCTTGAGCTTGAATTGGTGTTGGTTCAGTGTAGCCAGTATCAATGACTGCCTTAAGAATTTCGCGTGGCATTTCAAACTGCGCAAAATTATTCGACTTGTCAGATGAGGGGTCGATAGGCGCATGCTTTTTATGCAATATTGGTTCTGATGGCACTGAATGCCTAGTTTGGTTTTTCACAATAGTTCTCCACTTTAATGATCGAGACTAACCATTTAGTTGAGAACCAAAATGAGTTCTAAAAACTATCCTTATTTAAGGGAAAAATAGGTCAGAATTTCGATATATATTAATAGTGCTTAGAAATTTTCAAAGCACAGATTTAAGGCTTATAACATATTATTGATAAGAAATGCAATATTTAGATCGTAAATAACTTATTGATTACATTTAACTTATTTGAACTTGCCTGCTAGCTCTTGATTCTTTACGGAGACTATTCTAGTTTGCGCCACTCTTAAAGATTTTAGACTTAATAAGTAAGTGACTAAGGACAATGGCTAAGACTAGTAGTGTCGAAAAGAATAAACGTAGAATTAAGCTCGTAGCTCAGTATGCTGAATTACGTCGCACACTTAAAGAGACAATTCGTAATCCCAAGAATTCTCTCGAGGATCGTGACGCTGCGCAAATGAAGCTTCAGTCACTGCCTAGAAACTCTTCTCGCACTCGAATCCGTAACCGTTGTGAACTAACTGGGCGCCCACGTGGCGTTTACCGCAAGTTTGGTCTTTGCCGTCTTGAAATTCGTAAAAAAGCAAACACTGGGGAATTACCTGGTGTAAAGAAAGCGAGCTGGTAGAAAGACAAACCAACAGAGCACATAGAATATTTTCCTATTCTGCTCTCAACCTATTTCCGAGTTTAATGCAGTAAAGTAGATTTACCTCTGAAGTCTCATTCAAGAGGTTTAATTTATGCTGATCCCCACTCTAAGGCTTTCTAGCTTTAAAGTTATTTTATGCTCACTTTTATTTTCATCATTAGTCGTCGCAGAAGAAATTCAACCTAAGCTGCTACGTCTCTCGCCCGATGGAATAGATATCCAGCAAACACGACAAATCGTCTTTCAATTTCTCGAGCCTGTTGTCCCTGTGGGAAAAATGGACCGCACTCAAGAGGAAGTTCCATTTAGTTTCACACCTAACCTTAATTGTAACTGGCGCTGGCTTAATACGACAACGCTAAGTTGCGAGCTTGCCGAAGCTGACGCAATGAAACTAGCTACTAAGTATAACTTAAAAATATCTGAGAATACTTCCAGTTCTGAAGCTAAAAAAATTGCCGCGGCAACAAAGAAATACATTGAAGAATTGAATTTAAGCGATCAAGGCTTTAGTTTTATTACCGAACGGCCAAAAGTGAAATATGTTAATTTTCGTCAGTGGCAAGGACCGACAACTCCGCTTTTAAGTATTCACTTCAGTCAAGAAGTTGATCCAAATTCTGTTAAGGAATCACTTTATTTTGAAACCGACCGTGGTCGCGTGTCGATTAATTTTCGCGCTGCAAATCCAGAGGACCCGCAAGATGAGGCCTTGCCACAGCGCGTCTTTTATTTCGAGCCTGCAAGTGAACTTCCAGCTGACAGTCGTATTTCTGTGCAAATCAAGCCCGGGATTAAATCACTTGGCGGTCCAGAGCTTAGCATCGAGGATCGTGAAATCCTACATTTTGACACATTTGGCGCATTCAAGTTTAGCGGGATAAAATGTTGCTCAGCCACTCAAAAAAGTAGTCACGATAATTGGCCCTGCGGCGATTCCTTAGAAATAATGATTATGCCCGGTGATAAAATTTCTGAAGAGAGTAGTTGTGATCCCCAAAAACAAGTTAGGCTTCTTTTTTCGGTTCCTGCAATTAAGGAAGAAGTCCAACCAGGGCTCAAAATCCACCCACGCATCGGTAAAGAAATAACAGCGCAACAAAATACCGAAAGCACAGAAGACCCCTGGGATAGTGTATATTCATACTCGCGATTACATGCCGCACATCAGCACAATGAAGATTATGAATTGCCGCTACCTATGGGGCTTAAGGCTAAAACTAAATATAGTATTAGCGCAGACAAGCATGCTATCCGCGATGAATTCGGCCGCAGTCTTGAGCAAGATATAGAATTTTCTTTTCTAACTTCTAACCGTCGACCGCGCTTTGTCTTTGATTCACAAATTAGCTTTCTTGAGGCTGATGTCGATTCACATTTACCTGTTGCCGTACAAAATCTCGAATCAATTGATTTAAAATACGATATTTTCTCCGCACAAGGATTACTTGAGAACCAATCGCTGCACATCCCGATTAATTCAGTTAAGGACATTTCTTATTATAGTCCACTCAATATCAGGAGTTTATTACGCGGGAAGTCTGGAACATTACTTGGTTCGATTCAAACCACACCAACAGTTGAAAACTACTACGAGAAAAAATTCCTAACGCAGGTCACTCCCTTTAGTGTTCACGTCAAACTTGGCCACCACAATAGCTATGTTTGGGTGACACGTTTTAAAGATGGAAGCTCAGTAAACGATGCAAATGTCTATATTACTTTGGGTAAAGTTTTTTCTCACACTGCGCTCCAACCAGCGCTAGCTTCAAGTAAAACTGATGCGCATGGATTGGCAATCCTACCGGGGCTTAAAGTTTTAGATCCATACAACAAAGTTTCACTGTATGACGCTGACCAGCCAGTCTTTAAAATTTGGGTCGAAAAGGGCGATGAACTTGCACTCTTGCCCACAAGTCAGCAATTAATGCTCTACCCTCGAACGACTGGATCTGATTGGATTGAACGAGAAATTAAGCCAAAGTATGGGCATATTAAAGCTTGGGGCACAGCTCCTCAAGGCCTATATCGCCTGGGACAGAAAATTCAGTATAAGATCTATCTACGCGAAGATGGCAATCAATCTCTAATTAAAGCGCCCCAGTCAGGCTATCTACTTAAAGTGTTAGATCCCCAAGATAAAGTTATTTGGGAGCATAAAAACCTGACACTTGATGAATTTGGGTCAATCGCCGGCGAAATTCTAGTACCAGAAACTGGCGTAGTTGGTTGGTATCGTTTTGTCCTCGAAGCTGAATTTCCTGGCGATCGTAAACGCTGCATTTCTTCAACCTGCGATCAAACCTGGGAAGAGACCCGTTTTGTAGAATTTAGTCGCCGCTGGGAACCGCTGCGTGTGCTTGTCACAGATTTCACTCCGGCAGCATTTAAAGTTCAAACTGACCTGGCACCAAAGACTTACCTCAGTGGCGATACTGTTGCTCTTAAAAGTTCAGCTACATTTCATGCCGGAGGTCCCTATGGAAAGGCCCCAACGCGAATTACGGCAAGGCTCAAGCGCTCGAATTTTGACAATTTAGATCCAAGAGCAATGGGCTTTTCCTATAATCTTGACGACAATTATGGAACGCTTACTGAAATCTTTAAAGCTGAAAATGATTTAACGGAGTTGGGTGATTTACAAACAAGCTTCCAACTACCAGACGATAATGCTGTTTTATATGGTAAGCTCTTAGTCGAAACTGCAGTCCAAGACGATCGCGGAAAGTTTATTGCAAACGAGGTTTCAACGCCCTATGCCGGGCGGGATCGTTATGTCGGAGTAAAATTTGATGACTGGACCTATACGCTGGGAAAAGAGCTTGCAGCTAAAGTTGTCGTAATTGATCAACATGGCGCGCTTGCCGCAGGAGTTCCCATTAAAGCCGAGGTTAAGCATTACACGAGAAAGGCTTCACGCGTTAAAGGCGCAGGTAATGCCTTTTTGACGCACTTTGAGGAAGTTCAAGAAACTGTTCATACTTGTGATCTGATTTCAAGCAATACTGCTGTAAATTGCACTTTCAAACCAACTGCTCCAGGGGATTATCAAATTGTTGCTTCAATTAACGACACGCGTGAGAAATCTCATTCCGCTTCTGCTTATACTTGGGTAATCGGCAAGGGCAGTGTGATTTGGGAGACTGAGCCAACTAACAAGCTCGATTTAATTCCCGAAAAGAAAAGTTATAAAGTTGGCGAGACCGCAAGGTTTTTCATCAAAAATCCCTTTCCTGGAGCACGCGCTCTAATCACAACCGAACGTTACGGCGTGATTAAGCATTGGGTAAAAACACTCAGCGACAATACTGAGATTATTTCAATTCCAATCGATCAAGATTTAATTCCAGGATTTTATTTGTCAGTAGTTGCAGTGTCTCCCAGAGTGGACCAGCCAGTTGAGGGCGAGATCGATCTGGGCAAGCCGGCCATGCGCATGGGCTATGCAAAAATTGAAGTTCGTGATTCCGCCAAGGAACTCACTGTAAAAGTTAACCCCGAAGTAAAAACAGTTAAGCCTGGAGCAAGTATTAAAGTTAACTTAAGTGCCCGGGCGAAGACTCAAAATCAGGAGCCAATTCAATTTGCTGTAGCAGTGTTAGATCAAGCAGTTTTTGATTTAATACAAACAGGCATTAAGTTTTTTGACCCCTATGCTGGGCTCTACAGCCTCGACGCACTTGATCTTTCAAACTACAATCTACTGCTGCAACTTGTCGGAAAGAGAAGTTATGAGAAAAAGGGCGCACAAATTGCCGGGGATGGCGGTGGAGATTTTGCAACCCGTTCAAATTTTAAATATTTGGCCTATTGGAATCCAGGCGTTAAAGCCACGAATGGCTCAGCCAGTTTTGAGTTTAACGCCCCAGACAATCTAACCAGTTGGAAGATTTTAGCAATTGCCGTTACTCCGACAGATAAGTTTGGTCTTGGTGAAGGCGCTGTTGCCGTGAACCAAAATACTGAAATTCGCCCAGCCTTACCTAACCAAGTGCTTGAAGGAGATAATTTTACAGCCCGCTTTACCATACTTAATAGAGGAGCGGCAGAGCGCACGATAAACGTTCGAGTTAAAGTCAGCGGACCACTTGAAAATACGGTTAATCAAGAATCGCAATTAACCCTTAAGCCTTTTGAACGCGGTGATGTAACTTTCCCAGTTAGTGTAGTTAAAGACGGAGAGCTTAAGTTTGAAGTTGAGGCAAAAGATGAGCAGGACCGTGATGGACTAAGCACAAAACTTAAAGTGCATAAACGTTATACTCTCGAGATTGGTGCTTCAACTAATTCATTTGATGATCTTTCTTCGTTTACTCCAGTAAAAATCCCAGAAAACATTCGCACTGACGTGGGTGGATTGCGTGTAATTTTAAGTCCAACAATCCTCGGAGGATTAGAAGGGGCGTTTCGCTATTTACGCGATTATCCTTACCTCTGTCTCGAGCAGCGCTTAACAAAGTCCGTCTTAGCAGCACAGTTTCAACGTTTAAAACCATACTTGCCTGCAACATTTGCCTGGGATGGTCATGAAACTCTGCCCGAGCAATTCTTAAAAGACGTTCGATCATTTCAAGCACCAAATGGCGGGATGTGCTACTACACAGCCCAAGATCGCTATACTGACCCTTATCTCAGTGCCTTTGTCGCAGTCGGGTTTAATTATTTCCGTCGACTTGGAAATTTCGAACCACCTCGCGATGTTGAGGAAAATCTCCATCAGTACTTAGCTAATTTGCTACGACAAAACATCGGCGCCGATTTTTATTCTGCTGGAATGGCGGCAACTGTCCGTGCCGTTGCTCTAGCAGCCTTATCCGAACATCAAAAAGTTTCCAGATCTGACTTAATGCGCTTCAAAGAAGCAATCCCGCAGATGAGCCTCTTTGGTAAGGCTCACATGCTCTTGGCAAGTCTAAACTCAACCGACAATGCTGAGGATCTACAGAAAGAATTAACCAGCATGCTGCTTGGGCAAGCAAATCAAACTGGAGATAAACTCCAATTTATTGAGCCAATCGAGACTCTAGGCTTTGATTTATTGCTTACGACACCACTACGCGATAACTGCGCAGTGCTACAAGCTCTACTTAGTGCTGAGAGAAAAGCTCGAGCAAGTAACTTAGCAAGCATTCTCTCAACGACAATGGCACCAAAGATCGTGCGCTTTATTACAGAGAGTAGAAAGAATAGAGACCACTGGGAAAACACTCAAGAAAATATCTTCTGCATGCAGGCTTTGGCTGATTATAGTGATTTGTTTGAAGCAGTCCCACCGCAAGGGGTTTGGACTGTTAATCAGCACATTGGCAGTCAATATCGAAGCGTTCTGGGTAAAATTTCCTTTAGCGATCAGCGCTCGCCAACCCAAGAGCTAACTCGTCCATTTTCAGCAAACGATCTTGGTCAATCAGGCTCTATTGAAGTTTTACGTAGTGGCGTTGGCCGAACCTACTTCACCACACAACTACAATTTGCCCCGCTGACTTTAAAAAGTGAGCCCACAGTTGCTGGTCTTGAAGTTCGTCGTGAGTATAGCGTTGAGCGAAACGGGAAATTTGAACTCTTGCAAAGCCCCTTTAAAATCAAACGCGGAGAGATTGTCCGTGTTGATTTATTTGTGTCACTACCTGCAACTAGACACTTTGTTGTTGTCAGCGATCCAATCCCGGCAGGACTTGAGCCCGTCAATCGCGACATAAAAACAGCTTCTACGGTAGACGCTGACAAAGACGCAGGGACCTATGCTGGAGGTTCTTATTGGCACCGCTTCTATGATTGGAGAGACTTTGCTAGCACGCGTTATAGTTTTTACCACCAAGAGATTAAACACGACGTAGTGCGCTTCTACTCGGATTACTTGCCGCCTGGGAACTACCATTTGTCTTACGTCGCACAGGCAATTGCTGAAGGGAATTTTACCGTACTAGGTAGTCAAGCCGAGGAAATGTATCACCCTGAAACTTTTGGTGCTTGGGGTGCTGAAAAACTTATTGTCGAATAAACACTGGTGAAAGCACGTATTTCTGCTGTCATTTCTGGGATTTGTATTGGGTTTCTCACCCAATTATTTATTGCAGATTTGCGTCCCTTGCCAGCTAGCTTGGTGCTAACAAATAACGTGACAGGAAAAGTTCGGCTGCTCGACCGCTCTGGCACGGCCCTGACTGAATCTTATTTAAATCGCTGGAATATTAATTACCAAACTCCTTTACATTTAATTCCTGAAACTCTTCAGATGCTTTTTATTTTTTCCGAGGATCAACGCTTTTTTTCTCATCAGGGAAATGATTTTAAAGCTTTAGCTAGTGCTGTCTTTAATCGGCTAATGGATAAGTCAGCTTCACGTGGTGCAAGTACAATTAGTGAACAAGTTGTGCGCATGTTACATCCGCGCGAAAGGACCTTTTGGTCACGTGCTTTAGAACTAGTTGAGGCTCGTAAGCTTGAGAAAAAATTTACTAAAGCACAAATATTAGAGTTTTACCTGAACCAAGTCCCGTACTCACGCAACCGCCGTGGCGTTACGCAAGCTGCCTTAACATATTTTAACAGAGACTTAGAAACGCTTTCACTCAAAGAAATGCTAGCACTTGTCGTATTTGTTAGATCACCGAGTAAGTTTGACCCAACAATCAATCAGAGTGGTAGGAAATTACTTGAACGCCGCATCGAACTTCTCAGTCAGCGTCTAGCTTCAAGTCAAAGCATACTGGCTGCTAGACTTGCAGAGCAGGATTTATTGCAACCACTTGGATTTGCAGCCCCGAGTGCTGCCGTTGATGCCTCACATTTTATCCACTTCGCAAGACAGTCCATTCAAGACAAGACAGATAACGCAGCAGCTCTGCGCACCAGCTTAGATTTAACACTGCAGAAAAAACTTAATAGAATTTTAAGAACGCGGCTAAAAAATCTCGCTACTCTCGGCGCTAAGCACGGCGCATTACTCGTCGTAGAAAATCAAACTGGCGAAATTCTAAGCTGGGTCACTGCAAGCGCCTCCAAAGCAGCGCCGTCTTATGATGCTGTACTAGTCAAGCGCCAACCGGGGTCAACGCTAAAACCTTTTGTCTATGCAGAAGCCTTAAGCCAAGGCTATCAAGCAAATACAATCATTAACGACTCGCCGCTTGCCTTAGGGATGCAAGCTGGTCTTAAGGAATATAAAAATTTTAGCGAGATTTATTATGGCCCTGTCAGCATGCGTCAAGCTTTGGGAAATTCGTTAAATATCCCTGCAATTCTTACCGCTCGTACAATCGGCGTAGCTAAGCTTTATAACACTCTCAGGCAGCTTGGCTTTGATTCACTCATGCAAGATGCAAATTATTATGGAGAAGGTCTGGCACTCGGCAATGGTGAAGTCAGCCTCTATGAATTAGTGCGCGCGTATTATACCCTAGCTTCTGGAGGTCTAAGACGTGAGTTAAAAGCCTTAATTAGCCAGCCCGAAGCTAAGCCGCAAAGGATTTTCTCCCCTGAAGTAAGCTCCATTATTGCCAACATTTTGTCTGACCCAAGTGCTAGGCTTCTAGAATTTGGCCACAACAGTTTGCTAAATTTCCCTGTGCAAACTGCGGTAAAAACTGGAACATCATCCAATTTTCGCGATGCTTGGGCAGTTGGTTTTTCCAGAAATTATACAGCTGGAGTTTGGCTGGGCAATTTAGATGGCACTGCAATGACCGAAATCACCGGTGCAACAGGCCCAATTTTAGTGCTACGTGCGATTTTTGCAGAACTAGAAAGGCAAAGTATTTCTAAACCACTATGGCAAAGTCCTAAATTAATCAAAAAAGAGATTTGCTTAAATTCCCAACAGACAAGTAACTGCAAGTCTGCAACTGAGTATTTTATTTCGGAAGCAGAGGCAAGCAGCCAAGCTGCCTTAGACAACAACTTGCATAGTGATGCTCACTGCACTCGACCTGTGCATCTTGAATTACCATCACCAGGATTAATCCTTGCCCGCGACCCGCGCATTCCAGATGCAGATGAAGCTTTTCCTTTTACTATTGAAAGAAGCGTTGAGCCCAGCGAAGTAATCTGGTTTGTCGATCATAAAGAAGTAGGAAAATCTATCCCTAACGGTAGAACTTTTTTGTGGAATCTCGAAAAGGGGCGCCACATAGTTCACGCCGATTTGAAGCTTGCTAATTGTAACAACAAAACTATACAAACACCGCAAGTCGCTTTTACTGTGAAGTGAGCTGATTGTTTGAATGCATAAAGCCGATGCGTCTTTTTTCCGGACATTTTTCTGGGGCCATGATTTGACGAATCGCATCAAAAACAACCCTAAAATTTTGATCGTACTTTTGCTCGAGGTTGTTTAATTTTTTTGCCAAATCTTCATGGGTCAAAGCAAGATTTCGCAACTTTACGAAAGTGCGCATGATCTCGATGTTAACTTGAATTGCATTTTTGCTTTTAAGCACGCTTGAAAGCATTGCAACGCCCTGTTCTGTGAAGGCATACGGTGCGGTGCGTCGTCCTCCGCGAGGGTCACTTTTTGAGGTCACAATTTGTGACCTCAAACTTATAACCTCTTGAAATGTAAGCATAAAAATGAAATCTTGAGGAAACCTTGCTTTGTTACGCTTAATTGCCTGTAAGAGGACCTTAGTCTGTACGCCATATAACAACGCTAGATCGCTGTCCAAAATAACGCGCTGGTCTCTGACCAGGTGTATTAAACTCTCTGTATTTGTTGATGATTTTGTTTTCATACCCCCCTCAATTCTCTTTTAATCTAAATTACCATTACGTAATTATCGACCGCTTGAAGGGTAATGTTGCGTCGGTGAGGCTTTTTTACTTCAAATCGAAGAGCAAAAATTCTGCGCCATTTTTGCTTTCGAGCTTAATTTGCTCTGTGTTCTGAATGGCAGCGCCGTCTCCACTGAAAAGTTCTACATTTCCAAGCTCAACATCGCCGGAAATGACTTGAATGTATAAACCGCGTTCTAACGCAGTTTGATACTCGATTGTTTTGCCTGAAGTCAGAATAGCTCCGTAGATATATGCATCCTGGCCGATGCGGATTGAAGCGTCTTTACCAGTTGGACTAAGTAAAGTCATGAGTTTATTTGTTCTCTCCTCTCGATTAATTGCTTTTTCTTCATAGCGCGGAGCATAACCATCTTTCTCCGGCATAATCCAAATTTGCAGCAAATGCAGTGGCTCTGTCTCCGAAGCATTATATTCACTATGGATTACGCCTTTTCCGGCAGACATAAATTGCACTGTACCTGGTTTTAATCTACCGATTGATCCCAAGTTATCTTGATGAGTTAGTGCGCCGGAAATAACATATGTAAAAATTTCCATATTCCGATGTGGATGTGGGTCGAAGCCCATCCCAGGCTGCACAATATCTTCGTTAATTACGCGCAGTGAGCGAAAGCCCATGTGATTTGGATCGTAGTAATCGCCGAAGGAGAATGTGTGTTTAGCATTTAGCCAGCCAAAGTTTCTGCCACCTCTGTCTGCGGATTTTCGATGTGATATTTGCATAGACATTTCTCCTGATAGAGCTTGTAAGCACTAACTACGAATTGAGCAAGTTCCCACAGACGGACACAAAAAAATCCTCAATCAATTTTGAAAACTTTGTTGAGATCGTTCAAGATAATTTTTACTGTAAAAACGAACATAAAAGTTCGGCACAAATAAAATGTGGCCACGTTGTGTGATTAAAGGGCTGAGGTCGAGGCAAGATCGAGGAACGGGAATTTTTTGGGCCCCGACTTTATTGAAATAAACGAGGGGACCATAAAAATTTCCCGTGACGAAGAGGTTGTCCGAGATCGGCCCTTTAATCTATCTGAGGATTTTTTGACCAGGTCTCACTTTAAAGCAAACTGAATGTCTACCATCGGAAATCGAGCCGCAGCGCTGGCTGCCTGGACAATCTGAATCTTCTTTGCAAGGAATCTGACAAGCCTTGAACTGCATTTTAAGATTTGAAATATGCATAAAGCCCATACAAACCGAGCCTGCCTCACAACGCACTCCAGACTCATTGCAACGTTCTCCTTGGCTAACAATGCGACTTGCATATTGCACTGGCTCTTCAGCTAGCAGGCAAGAACTAGTAAAGAGCGCAAAGAAAACAAGAAAATATTTCATAGCATAGTTATCGGTGTGAATTAGTTAGCAAGCAACTTCATTCATCCTAAACTATCGGCAATTGATGATTTTTTCTTTAATTGATTCTCACTCTCCAATAATTTTTACAAGGATGCGCTTGTCACGCTGTCCATCATATTCGCCGTAAAAAATTTGTTCCCAGGGTCCGAAATCAAGTTCGCCTTTGGTAATTGCCACTACAACTTCGCGGCCCATGATTTGGCGTTTAAGATGGGCGTCGGCATTGTCTTCGCCGGTGCGATTGTGATGGTAGTATTCAGGGCTTGGATTAAAAGGAGCAAGTTCTTCTAACCATTTTTCAAAATCATGATGTAGGCCAGATTCGTTATCATTAATAAAAACACTTGAAGTGATGTGCATGGAATTAACCAAGCACAAGCCTTCTTGCACTTTACTTTGAAGTAGAGCTTTCTCAACTAAAGCAGTAATATTGACGTATTCACGCTTGCGTGGAGTTTTGATTGTTAAATAAGTAGTAAAGCTTTTCATAGATAAGTTCGGCCTGGATTTATGTTAATAACTGCTCAAAGAAGCCGCCGATTTCTTTTTTACGATCAACAAAATGAATTTCTAAAATCCAATCCCGTGAATTCCCCTGGTTGTCTGGACTGCGCATCCGCTCTTTATTTTCAGAGTGAATATAATTGATGATTTCCTCACCTTGAATTTTTTCGTGTGGGAAATTGCCAATTAAGTGCCCGGCGATATCTTGGCCAAATTCCCAGCCGTATTTTTCCGCTAAGAGCCGAACATAGCTATATAGCTCAGCTCCTGTAATATTTGGATTAGAGTCAAAAAAGACTTTACCTTCATACCAGGCAGCTTCAATATCACACATGATTTTTAACTTAGCAGCATCATTTCCCAGCACATAAGTGCGACCAAAATCTGCCTCCCACTCTTCAAATACAGGGCCAAAGTCGAAGAAAATTATGTCATCAGTTGCGATCACTAAATTCGGTGGATTCTCTCGGTATGGGCAGAGAGTATTTTTACCTGCGCGGACAATGCGTTTGTGCCAATATTTTTTGATTCCAAATAACTCAAAGGCTAGATCGTAAATTTTTTGATTTAATTCTTTTTCGGAGATTCCGGGCTGAATAAATCCCCGTGTCTCGACCTCATGAAAAAGCGCTGCGGCATTTTTTTGCACAGCTAAGAGCGCCGTCTTTTTTAATTCTTGTTGTGATGGCATAGAACTACATTTCCGGAGACAATATTTTTGTGTAGCAAGCTTTATTTAATTCTCTAATATCTACAGTGATAGAATAATCTAGTCCCTGCAGAGCTTGCTCAAATTCATTGAGCAATAAGTCTCCCAGCGCCTTACTGACTTGGCTCTTAAGCTCATCTGGCCTACCACTTAAAATCGAAAGCTCGAGGTGAATAAATGCTTTGTTTTTTGCGCCATCCCCACAGCAATAGTGATCATGATAAATCATACGGCTTTTAATGTCTCGCTGATTAAATGGTCCAAGCTGAGGCAATAGATTAGCGATCTTTTTTAAGAGTAGAATTGGCTCTGGACGAGAACTAATATTGGCGGAGCATTCAATTAAAACGTGCGGCATAACTAAGATAGACTTGAATAAAAATCGCCAAAAATAGGCTTTAAATAACTACTGAATTTCGACATTTCAGCTTGAGCTTGCTCAAAAGAGTCGGCCGTTATATCCGCAACGAAAATAAGCTCACGAGTAGAATCTTGAATACGGCTTAAGTGCGAGTCTTTATTATTCCAAAATCGACAAATTACTTTCTCGCTGTCGACATAGACAACTTCCGTCGTTAACGGCACCTCAACCGATTCGGGTTTGCCAAGCGGCGTAAATCTATCCGCTTCACGTCCAAATCTTACAACCAGGTCCCCGTTAATCCCGCTTAAGTCATAAGCTGCCATGGGAGTTAAATTTAAAAGCGAAGTCCAGTTATAGAAATCAACAATGGGGTTAATCTCCCAAAGCATGTGCTTCATTTTGTAGCGTTTAAAAAGTGCGGCCACTGAGGCTTCAGTTCCGCCAGGAGCTTGCATCTGCGCATACAGCGCGCGCCAGTGTTTGACTTGCTCAGGCAGCGCAATTGAATCTTTAGGAAATTTTGCCTCGCAAGCTTTAGCTAAAGATGCGCTAAGATCTTTAACCAGCATTAAATCTTGTGGGACTGTCACCGGCCCAAAGACTGCAGAATATTGTCGCGGGAAAGCCTGTTTTACATCGTCAGCAAATTTAATTTTCATACTTTTTCCTAATACAGTTGCCTGAAGTTTCTACACTAGGGAATATTTTTTGAACGTTTAACGCGCCAAATACCAATGTCCATACAAATTACCGCGGCCAAAGTGTCAGTGCGCATAATAATCCTGGCCTAACTGGATTGGGATTTGGATCTGACCAAATTTCAAGTTCAGCTAAAATAATAATTGCAATCAACGGGCCTGAGCCGAAAATAAAAAGTATTAACCCAATACGAAATGGCCAATCACTTAGATACTTTTTCATGCCCTTACTTGACCTCAACAATTAATGAATTCTTTTCTTCAACCGTCACCAGTTCGCACAAAGCTTCAACCGCCTCCTGCGGAGTGCGCCAATCTAGTTTCTTTTGGTCTGCCCCTGACAAGCCATCGGGTGGGAGAATATTTCCCAAAACAAGTCCATGCACGCGCACATTTCCTGCTAAAGCTTTCGCTGCAAGCTTTGTCACAGCAAAAAGCCCTGATTTTGCTACACTGTGCGCAGCGCGCGAAAGAAAAGGGTCATCAATTGATTCATCTAAAACATTTACCACCACCCCATAGGGACTTGTGGTTAACTGGGGAGCAAAGCGCTGAATTAAAAAAAACGGCGCGCGGCAATTAATCGCAATCGCCTGATTGAAAGTCTCAACGTCTTCTTCTAAAAGTGAGTGTCGTGCCAGTAATAGTTCCGGATCTGGGTATGGACTAGATGAATTAATCAGCGCATCAATTCTCGTAAAGCGCTGATAGAACTCGCGCTGCAATGTTTCAATTCCCTCAACCGTCGTTAAATCTGCACAAATTGTCTCTGCCCGCACATTATAAAGCTCGACCATCGACTTTGTATCACGTGCACCGGCCTGAGAAGTAAAATAGTGGACTGCGACATCAAAGCCTTTTTTTGCAAGTCCAACAGCAAAGGCCTGCCCTAAACGTCTGCCAGCGCCTGTCACTAAGGCAACTGGTCGAAATGCGCTGGAAGATTTTGATTCCATTGGTTCAGTCATTTTCAAATAAAAATTCCCCAGCCTCAGCCTGAATAACTTTGGGCAAACTAGTATCAAGATTAAACTCTAGTTTGATAGATCGCAGCAAAAAACCCTGATTTTCTCCAAGCCCTAATTGACTAAGCTCTTGCTCTGATCCATAGAGAGCATCACCAACTAGCGGATGTCCAAGCTCACTGGCATGACGCCTGATTTGATGGCGTGCAAAGCGAGTGCTTTGCGCTTCGAGAATTGCACAAGGAGAATCATACAAAGAGAAATTCTTGACAAGTTTAAACTTAGTTGGTGCCTGACTACGGTCTAAATCTTCAGTGTAAATCGGAGTAGCAACTTGAGTTTCGTCGAACTGGGCATGCCCTTCGACTAAAAGTAGATAGGTCTTTGTAATTTGCCCTGCAAGCGAGGCTTCGCGAAATTTTTTGTAGCTTTCAGCATTACGTGCCGCAAGAATTAGTCCAGAGGTATAAAAGTCTAAGCGATTTATTAACCCAGCCTCCCGTAAATCTGCTGAGGCACTTAGCGTCTCGGGATGAAAGTGTGCGATCAAATCTGCTAATGTCAAACTAGCATCGAACTTTAAGCGTATACAATGCAGCATTCTTGGCTTATCAATTACTAATAGCTCTTCATTTGCAACAATAATTTCAAGTTTTTCGTGACTACTGACAAGTTCCGGTCGTAACCTAATTTTTTCAGGAAATTCTATGATTGCAATTTCCTGCCCCCCAGTTACTTCCGCGCCAGCTTGAACGGCTCTACCATTTAAGAAAATTAGTCCTGCCTCAGACAGTTCATGAATCTTACGCCGACCCAGTTCTGGATAACGATCTCGCACTGCCTTATCGATTCTGGTTGGAGGACCAGTATAAATAAAACGCTGGCTTTTACTCTGACTTGTCATCTAGATTATTTCCATATAACGTTATGAAGTTCTCAAAAGAATTCTGCAAAAGAACACTGGGAGGCATATGACTCGTGAAGTAATTATTCTTGGTTCCGGGCCTGCAGGGCTAACCGCCGCAATTTATGCCTCCCGCGCAAATCTTAACCCGTTAGTCATTCATGGTCCACAGCCCGGCGGGCAGCTCACAACGACAACCCTGGTTGAAAATTTCCCAGGCTTTGCTCAGGGCATCATGGGCCCAGAATTAATGGATCAAATGCGTGCTCAGGCTGAGCATTTTGGCGCAGAATTTCTACAAAAACCAGCAACTTCAGTAAAACTCTCTGCTGAACGGAAAACCGTAGTTTGCGACGACCAAACTTTTGAAGCAAAAACAGTCATTATCGCAACAGGTGCCTCAGCAAAAACCCTTGGCCTAGACCGAGAATGGGAATTAATGGGTTATGGTGTATCAACTTGCGCGACTTGCGATGGGGCATTTTTTAGAAATCAAATAATTTTAGTTGTTGGCGGCGGCGACTCGGCCTGCGAAGAAGCTTTATTTCTGACCAAGTTTGCCTCAAAAGTTTATCTCGTGCACCGCAGAGACTCACTACGTGCATCAAAAATTATGGCTGAGCGCGTAATTGCCCATGAAAAAATAACAGTACTTTGGAATACTGGAATAGCAAAGCTTTTGGGAGACAAAAAATCTGGCTTAACGGCTGTGATCTTGAAAGATACCGTAAACGGCAGTGAAAAAGAAATGCCCGCTACGGGGCTATTTTATGCGATTGGCCACCAGCCAAATACGGACCTTTTTAAAGGCCAACTTGAAATGGACAATAACGGCTATTTAGTAACAACAGGTGCAAGCACAAAAACAAATATCCCAGGCGTATTTGCCTGTGGGGATGTGCAAGATCACGTCTTTAGGCAAGCGATCACTGCTGCCGGCTCTGGCTGTATGGCTGCAATTGAAGCTGAACGACACTTATCTGGACATTAGAACGTTCACTATTTACGCCAGATAAAAACTTGAATTGCTCTAAATTCACAGTTTCCTCAAGTTTCGAAGATATATCTCTAATTTATTGCGTCGGCATGACAAGTTCAAAGATGTTCATACAATAAAAAACCCGCTGGACTTTACGCCACAGCGGGTTTTAATTTTTTATCGCCCTTCGCCCAATTAAGAAATTAGGGCTACGGGAGATAAAGTATTTTCTAGAACTTGCCTCAAGGCAAGATGCTGAAAATAACTTTAGAAAATGCCTACTAATTTCATTGCGATAACTAGCGCATAGATTACAAGTGATTCAATCAAAACTAAACCAAGAATCATTGGAGTAAATGTTTGATCGGCAGCACCAGGATTGCGACCAATGCTTTCAAGCGCACTAGAGGCAGTGCGTCCTTGACCAATTGCACCGCCAAACGCAGCGATACCAATCGCAAGGCCTGCAGCAAGTGCAGCAAAAGAATCCATGCCCCCTGCAGTTGCTCCTTCAGCAGCTAATGCTGGAGCAGCGACTCCAAACAATACAAATAAAACTGTACAAACTTTACGTAGCATATTTTTCTCCTTAATTTTCAAACTTACGTAATAACTAAAAAACGTTTTTTAAGCGTGTTGTTCTACGCCTCCATGAGAACTTTTGTGTTCATCGTGACCGTGCTCATCATGCTCATGAGCAACGGCAAAGCGGATATACACCATTGTCAGAAGCGTGAACACAAACGCCTGCATAAAGCAGACAAAAGTTCCAAGGCCGTAGAAGATTACTGGAATGATTACCTTAGTCAAATCGGTAAAGACAGAAAGGACAATATGATCCCCCGTCATATTGCCAAATAGTCGCAAACTTAGTGATAAAGGGCGCACAAAATGGCTGATTAATTCAATCGGAAATAATAAAAACCCCGCCCACCAAATTGGGCCCCACATATGCTTGAGGTAGTTCTTTAGCCCGACTTCCTTAAGTCCCCAAAAATTGTAGTAGAGAAACACAACCGCAGCAACGCCAAGATTAAAAACTAACGAATCGGTTGGTGCGGAGAACCCAGGAATAAGCCCGAGTAAGTTCATAAAGAACAAAAAGAAAAATAGTGATCCAACAAACGGCAAATGCTTGCGGTTTTCTCTGCCCATTACAGAGTCAGAGAGTGAACGTAAAAAACTAATCAATACGTCAAGAAAAGAGTGGCACGATAACTTAGAATCAGGAACCAAGGCGTTGCTATCAGTATGGCTCTTAGCTAAAGCTTTTGTTACGACTGACTTACCGACTAGAACAATTACCGAGATTAGTCCTGTAGCAACCAAAGCAGATCCAATAGTCTCGTAATCAGATCCAACAAGAGCCTCAACAAAATTTAATCCGTGTCCGCCAGCCATAGATTCCTAATAAAATTATTCCTGAATAAAAATTTCAGAGCTAGTTAATAAAATTTGCCCTGCCTAGCTCTTGCCTACTTCTAAGCATAAAGCTTCGCTCTGCGCGCAAGCTGTCTACCGAATTTTCCGCTTCCGCTCAAGTAGCCCCCAAATTACGGTCCCAGACGTTAAAAGTAAGGCATTTCCCAGTAAAATCAGAGCAGCTTCATTAGGAAAGCTCACTAACAAGGAAACCAAGATTAATGCAAAAGAGATGTTTTTTAGTGCCATAATACCCACAACGCCAGCAGCATTTCTGTCGCGGGAAAAAAATACTTTACTCATCACGAGCTCCCAAAACCAAACGTTAAGAACAGTCAGCAATAGTGAAAAAATTAGCGGTAAAATTTGATAGGAAATAATTTCTTGTACACACAGCGCAAAAATTATTTCCACGCAGGCAACGTAGACAAGAGTTGACGAGAAAGTGCGAATTTTAAAAACGTAAGACACTGATTTTCTTGTACAGATTTTTTATTTTGTCCCAGACGATTTCCAGGGTCCTGCCTTTATAGCGTTAATAATTTTTTCTTCAAAATTTTTTTTCGTACGCAGTACCTTGAAATGTCTAAAACTTCAACTTTAAGTGTACTCAACTAAGTTTGCACAAGATTGCAACTGCACTCAGGAGGAGTAAGAATGTCAGACGCGCAAAATGGTAAAACTTAGTACTTAGCCATGAACCGCGGTAGAAGTAAAATGAAGGTCTAAGGGTGTATAAGCGTATGATTCGTCAACAGAATGAGCTACATGATAGACAAGGTAATTCTAGAAATTTTATGATCGGAAGCCTTTTTTCATCATTTAGATCGTTGCTTAATTATTCACACGCGCTCGTGCTCTCCAGTCTAAGGTCGCACCTAAATTTACCTTATAGTAGTGCTCCATGTTGCACGCTTAATTCCAAGCATCTTTTAGCTTACAAGCTTGGGAAGCATCTGCCTTAAGCGTTTATCATCAACGTTTTTCCCTCTAATAATTTTATTCGCTTATTGTTGTTTTTGTAGTGTTGTTAAGTTGTTAATTATGAATCTTGGAGTCGAATTCGACAGCCGAGGAGCGTTTACAGTAAGGCCAAAAGGGTCGATCTGGTCTGAAGCGCTGTTAGTCCTCGAAGAAAAAATTGAAAAATCGTTATTTGCTGCCTGGATTAAGCCGTTAAGGGTTACAACTGCGGTTAATAATCAAGATATACAAATTACGATTGCATGCCGTAATACTTTTACTAAGGAATATATTAAGAATGAATATGGCAGCTTGATAACTGCTGCGGTTAATGATGTTCTACATGATTCTAACTTAGTCCCTTCAATCATTTATACCGTTGGCGCCTCGTCAGCTCAGACTGAGATAACTGACAGCAAATCCAAACTAAGTTCACCAGCTCTAACTACTGAAGGGCTAAAAGAAACACAAAAAGAAACGCGTCATCTAACTGATAACACCTCCACACTTAATCCACGTTATAATTTTTCAAACTATGTAGTTGGACCTTGTAATCAGTTTGCGCATGCCGTGTCGCTACGCATTTCTGAAAATCCTGGCACGTTTTACAATCCACTTTTTATCTATGGTGGCGTAGGGCTGGGTAAAACCCATTTAGCGACTGCAATTGGAAATGCCGCTAAGCGTCGTGGCAAAAAGGTTCTCTTTGTTTCATCTGAGCTTTTCGTTAATGAGTTAATCACTGCACTTCGCACGAACCGCATGCAACAGTTCAAGGAGCGTTATCGCTCACTGGATTTGCTAATCATTGATGATATTCAGTTTTTAGTTGGCAAAGAATGTACCCAGGAAGAATTTTTTCACACCTTTAACGTGCTCCACAGCAAACGCGCCCAGATCATTCTAACTTCGGACAAGATTCCGCAGCAATTAACTGGCTTAGAAGAGCGTCTACGTACTCGGTTTGCTTCGGGAATTTCTGCTGATTTACAAAGTCCAAGTTTTGAGACGCGCTTAGCAATACTAGAAAAGAAGGCAGAATTAGAAAATATTATCCTTCCTCGAGAGGTTTCAGAATTACTTGCGAAAAGAATTACCAGTAATATCAGGGAATTAGAGGGGGCACTAAACCGCGTTCTTGCTTTTACGTCTCTTAGCAACTTACCGCTTAATCTTGACACTGCTACCTCCTGTCTTGATTCATTTGCTCCTGAAGAAACCGGCCCTGTGACAATTGAACTTGTGCAGCGTGGTGTTTCTGATTTTTACGGTACCACAGTTAAGGATTTACTAGGGAAGAGACGCACAAAAAATATTGCTCAACCACGCCAAGTAGCAATGTTTTTATGTCGCAAACTTACTCCAGCTTCGTATCCTGAAATTGGCGTTTTATTTGGCGGTCGCGACCATTCAACAGTTATCCACGCAATCCAAGTAGTTGAGGAGAGAATTAAAACAGATTCTAAGTTTTCTAGTGAGTTGCGTAGTGTGGAGGACAAGTTACGCTGTGGAAAAAATCTATTTCAATAGACTTTTTATGTGCTTAACTTATTGAAATAACTTAAATTTTTCGTTGTAATATATCGATTATTTTCTGTTGATAAGTTGTTTATAAGTATGTTGGCTAACTGTTATTTCACTACTGATAAGGCTCAGTTTAGTTTTATGTTAAATTTTATGGCTGTGAATTAGCGTGGGTAAGTTCAGTGATTTGCTTTTATCTTTCCACAAGCAGTATTTATGATTTTCAAGATGTTAACTTCTTTTTCAACACATCCACAGGAACTACAACTAATACTAGTTTTTAATATATACTAATTAATAATTATCCGTAGAGTGAGGACATCGATATGCAGTTAGAAGTTTCCACCCAAGCCTTAAGTAAACTTTTAAGTCTAACCACAACAATCGTTGAAAAGCGTAACACCATGCCAATTCTGGCAAACGTGAAACTCACTGCGCAAGATTCTAATCTACAAGTCACAGCTACAGATTTGGAAGTTAGTTTTCAGGGCTCAGCAGAGGCAACAATTAAAACCCCAGGAAGCATTACCGTAAACGCAAGATTTTTATTTGAAATCGTCCGCGAACTTCCTGCCCCAACAGTTACCTTAAAAGCACAAAAAGGCGAACGTCTAGAAATTGAGTCTGGCGCTTCGCATTTTAAAATTAATGGCATTTCATCCGACGAATTCCCATCAATCATGGGAACCAACGCTAAAACGCTTTTTAGTCTGGATGCCAATGGAATTGTCCAAGCCATTGATAAAACAATTTATGCGGTTTCTAGCGATGAAACACGTTATAATTTAACAGGCGTTTTTCTAGAGACAGTTGATAGTGATAAAACACTACGCTTTGTCGCTACAGACGGACATCGTCTAGCCGTGGTCGATCGCCCCTCGCAAGGCATGACTTCTCCAAAAAAGGGCGTAATCGTTCCGCGTAAGGGTATTTTAGAACTTAAAAAGATACTCGAAGGTAACGAAGGTGCTTGTCAGCTTGGCCTCGATGAAGGCTTTTTGACTGTGAAAAGTGGCAATCTCACCTTAGGAATTAGGTTAATTGATGGGGAATTTCCAGATTATCGCCAGGTAATTCCCAATGAAGTCAAAACAACAATTAAGGTGGCAAAGGAAGATTTTTTAGCTGCTGTTCGGCGCACTTCGCTTGTAACTACAGATAAATCAAAAAGCCTTAGGGTTAAACTTGCACAAGGCCAAATGTCTTTTACTTCACAAAGTTCAGAATTTGGAGAAGCCGAGGAATCGATTCCAGTTGAAATTGATGGCGAAGAAATTAGCGTTGCTTTTAGTGCCCGTTATTTAATGGAAATGCTTACGGCAATGGGTAAAACTGAATCCGTTACCGCGAAATTAAATGGCGAATGGGGACCGGGAGTTTTTGCTACTGATAGTGGTGAGGATTATACCTGCGTGATTATGCCCATGCGTTTTGATGCCGAATAGTAGGCAACAGACCGAGCAGTGCAAATTAGAGATTTAAGGTTACGCTGGTTTAGAAATTACGACGAGCGCGTTTTTCACTTTGATTCGCCCAGCGTGCTCTTAGTCGGACAGAATGGCTCTGGGAAGACAAATGTCCTTGAAGCACTTTCTGTGCTTGCAGTTGGAAAATCCTTTCGTAGCGGAGTGCAAATCCGCGATTTAGTGCACTGGCAAAAGCCGGACTCCCTGCCGACAAGCGTTGAAGGCAGTATTCAAACTCGCGATGGCCTTAAACAAGTGCGCTTTCAAATTGAAAATGGCCGCAGATCATTTTTTGTTAACGATAATCGACAAAAGAGCTTAAGTGATTTCTACGGAGTTGTGCGAGTAGTTGATTTTTCGCCCGATGATTTGTTTTTAATTAAAGGCCCTCCCGCTGACCGGCGTGATGCCTTTGACCGCATCTTTACGATGACAATTCCGCTTTATGGCCTAAGCCTGACAAATTATGAAAAAGCGCTACAGGAACGAAATGCTTTACTGCGCGAGGTCAAACATCATCCCATCTCTGAACGAGAATTAAACGCTCAGCTTTCCCAATGGGAGAGTATCTTAATTAATGAAGGTTTAAAGCTTGCAGCAATTCGCCGCGAAGAACTCACTAAACTTTCTCCACTATTCTCAAAATTTTATGCTCATCTTGCAGACCACGCTGGGGAGCAAGCCGCGCTAAACTATGAAACAATCTTCATTGACCAGTCAGGAAATATTATTTCGGAACTAGCTGCAGAAAAACTTTTTGCAGAGAGTCGCCTCGGAGATAGAAGTGCGGTGCGCACTGCTATCGGCATCCATAGAGACGATTATGAGTTTTTGCTTGATGTCGGTCAGGGACTGCGTTCGGCAAAAGGCAACGCTTCGCAAGGTCAAACACGAAGTTTGGTGCTTGCGCTTAAATTTGCCTTTATCGAATACATCCGAGAAAAAACAAAAGAAGACCCTGTGCTACTACTAGATGACATCGAATCTGAGCTTGATGAAAAACGGAAAAAAGCTCTCTTTGAACTTGTGGAGGCACTCGATACACAGCTTTTTTTGACCCACCCTGAACTTTCAGAAATTGGAAAAAATTCGATCAAAACAGACCCTGGAAACTCGCAAAAAGGCTTACAATTGATAGAGCTTTAAAAAAGCTTTATTTCAATTAAAAAAATGCTTCTAACTATCTGAATTTATTAATGATATTGATTTGCTATATCTGCCTCAGACTGCTATAAGAAATCTTTGAATTTCCTAGCCCAATCTATTGAAATTATTGGGTTCTACATACGTATATGAAGTTTTTTTCTCAACAATTAAGAGCCTAAAATTATGAACGAGGTAACTTTGGCAACTGACTCAATTGATACAAGAGTTTCTGACGCCTACGGCGCAGATCAAATCCGCGTCCTCGAGGGCTTAAGTGCCGTGCGTAAGCGCCCCGGTATGTACATCGGGGATACTTTTGAGCGCGGCTATCATCACTTAGTGTTTGAAGTCACTGATAACTCAATCGATGAAGCAATGGCCGGCCATTGTGACACGATTAACATCACAATCCATGTTAATGGCTCAATTACAGTTGAAGACAACGGCCGAGGCATTCCAACTGATATTCACCCGACCGAAGGAGTTAGTGCAGTTGAAGTGGTTCTAACGAAGCTACACGCCGGTGGAAAATTTGAAAACAAAGCTTATAAAGTTTCAGGCGGCCTTCATGGAGTTGGCGTTTCAGTAGTAAACGCCCTTAGCGAAAGACTTTCTGTTGAAGTAAAACGCGAAGGAAAAGTTTTTTTCCAGGAGTATCAGCGCGGCGAACCCTCCTACCCTCTTAAGGAAGTGGGCACCACCAAGGAACGTGGCACGCGAGTTACGTTTTTACCCGATAAGCAAATTTTCACTGATAGCGACGGGTTTAAATACGATATTTTAGCAACGCGCTTTCGAGAACTTGCGTTTCTCAATGCAGGCATCAGGATCATCTTTGAAGATGAACGTGTTGGGCGTAAGCAAGAATTTTACTATGAAGGCGGCATTAGGAGCTTTGTTCAGCATTTAAATAAATCTAAAGCAGCGCTATTTTCTGAGCCAATTTACTTCACCGGGGCTAAGGACGGCATCAGCATCGAGGTCGCCGTGCAGTATAATGATGGCTATAACGAATCGATTTTTAGCTTTGCAAATAACATTAATACCATCGAAGGCGGCACCCACCTGGCGGGGTTTCGCACCGCACTAACTCGTGCTTTTAACTCATATGCGCAGTCAAATAAATTTATTAAAGACGCAAAAGATAATCTGCAAGGTGAAGACCTGCGTGAAGGTTTAACTGCAGTTATCAGCGTTAAGCTTCCCGAGCCACAGTTTGAAGGACAAACTAAGACGAAACTCGGCAATAGTGAAGTTAAGGGGCTAGTTGAATCTCTACTTGGAGAAAAGCTTGGAGCTTATCTCGAAGAGAATCCTTCAATTGGTAAATTAATTATTGCCAAAGGCCTCGAGGCGCAGCGCGCCCGTGAAGCAGCCAAGCGCGCGCGCGATTTAGTGCGCCGTAAGGGAGCCTTGGAGGGATTTTCACTCCCAGGTAAACTAGCAGATTGTCAAAATGAAGACCCTGCAAGTTGTGAAATCTATTTAGTAGAGGGAGATTCTGCCGGAGGTTCTGCCAAGCAGGGACGTGACCGCACCAACCAAGCGATTTTGCCGCTAAAAGGTAAAATTCTAAACGTTGAAAAGGCGCGCTTTGATAAAATGCTTGCCTTTGAAGAAATCCGCGTAATCATTACTGCCCTTGGCTGTGGTATCGGCAAGGATGATTTCGACGTCAATAAATTGCGCTACCACAAAGTGGTAATTATGACCGATGCCGACGTTGACGGCAGTCACATTCGCACCCTGCTGCTTACGTTTTTCTTCCGCCAAATGCCAGAATTAATCGAGCGCGGACATCTTTTCATCGCCCAGCCCCCGCTTTATCGCATTAAAAAGGGCAAAAGCGAGAACTACCTACACGATGAGCGAGCTTTTGAGGTTTTTATTGTTAATGCTGGTATCCAAGGACTTAAGGTCAAGGGCGATAAGTCAAAGCTTGAGCTCTCTGGGCATGAGTTAGAACAAGTTCTAAAAACAATCAGTGATGCTAATTCAATCCTCTCAGTATTTGAGTTACACGGCTTTGAGCGGGAAGTTGTTGCTGCGGTTGCTGCGGCCGAAGATTTTTCGCGAAAAACCCTTACTGACGAAAAGGAAACGCAGGCACTAGCCGCAAATATCGAGACTTGGATTAAAGAGCGCACACGGGGACTAAAGCTTGTTTCCTCTGCGGTAATTCCCGATGAGCAGCATAGTGGCTTTGCAATCTTACTGACAACGGAACAAGAAGGCGTCACGCGACAGTCTCGTATCGATTTTGAAAGTGTGGGTGACAGCGAAGATTTTACTGTGCTGCAGGAAACTTTTGCGAAGCTGCGCATTCTTGGCGAGCCGCCCTATGTGCTAAATTCTGATGATCAAAAGGGCGCGACGCGGTCGATTAATTCAGTTTTTGAATTACGTCGCTTTGTGCTCGACCGTGGAAAATCAGGGTTCCAAGTCACGCGCTTTAAAGGCTTAGGAGAAATGAACCCTGAACAGCTCTGGGAAACGACACTTGACCCTATGCACCGCACACTTTTGCAGGTGCGCGTTGAAGATGCTGTTGAAGCCGACACGCTATTTACTCTCCTGATGGGAGATGTGGTTGAACCACGGCGGCAATTTATTGAGGAAAACGCGTTAAAAGTTAAAAACTTGGATATCTAAAGCTGAAAGGAGCTGTCTTTGAAATCTGCAGAAGCAGTAATGTTTAAATTTTAAAAATATTAAGCGCTTTAATATTTCGTTTTGGCTTTGAGATGGCTCAAAGACCAGGCGCGAAAATTTCGAGGACCGCAAATGTATTGTAATACATGCGGACCGGAAAAATCTTCCGTAACGAAGTATTTGAGTCAAAATCAAAGCCGAAACAAAATATTATGGATGATACAACAAACGTAAACATTATCCCCGTCACAATCGAAGAAGAGATGCGAGGTTCTTATCTTGATTACGCAATGAGCGTAATTATTGGACGAGCACTGCCCGATGTCCGTGATGGACTTAAGCCTGTGCATCGCCGCATTCTTTATGCGATGCTACGTGAGGGACTGCTTTCTAATCGCAAATTTTCAAAGTGTGCCGGTGTTGTCGGTGAAGTTTTAAAACACTTTCACCCGCACGGAGATGCTCCGGTTTATCAGGCGCTGGTGCGCATGGCTCAAAGCTGGAACTTGCGTTATCCGCTAATTGACGGGCAAGGAAACTTCGGGTCAATCGATGGAGACTCAGCGGCGGCGTATCGTTATACAGAGTCACGTATGACAGCTCTTGCCGAAATGCTTCTGGCTGATATCGACCAAGATACGGTTGACTTTAGCCCTAATTTTGACGGCTCCGTTGATGAGCCGGTGGTCTTGCCATCGCGCATTCCCAATCTCTTAATTAATGGTGCTGAGGGTATCGCCGTGGGTATGGCTTCAAGTATCCCACCGCACAATCTTCAAGAAATTACCCGTGCAGCAATTGAGCTTGTTAAAAATCCGGATCTATCTGTTTCGGAATTAATGGAATTTGTTCCGGGCCCTGATTTTCCAACGGCTGGAATTATTTATGGCGCAGCTCCAATCCGCCAAATGTATCAAACTGGCCGAGGGCTTTTGCAGCTGCGTTCAAAAGTGCACTACGAAACACTAAAGACCGGCAAGCGCGAAGCCGAAGCAATTATTATTGATGAAATCCCCTACCAGACAAACAAGGCAAAGCTGATTGAAAAAATTGCCGAGCTTGTGAATGAAAAGAAAATCGAAGGCATCTCGCGGTTACGTGACGAATCGGACCGCCGCGGAATGCGGATAGTGGTAGAACTTAAGCGCGATGCAGTTGCCGATGTAGCACTCAATCAATTGATGAAGTTAACCCCAATGCAGCGCACCTTCGGGGTGATTATGTTGGGGATTGTTGACGGTAAGCCCCAGGTGATGGGCCTCAAAGAGCTTTTACAAGAGTTTATTAAGCATCGCCAAACCGTAATCATCCGACGTTCTCGTCACCTGCTAGGCAAGGCCGAGGCGCGTTTACATATTTTAGAAGGCTTAAGAACTGCACTTGATCATATCGATGAAGTAATTAAGGTAATTAAAGCTTCTGATTCAACTGCAGACGCAAAACTTGCCTTACAACAGCGCTTTAAACTTTCCGAAGTGCAGTCTCAGCATATCCTCGATATGCCACTACGTCGCTTAACTGGACTTGAGCGTAAAGCAATTGAGGATGAATACCAGGAAGTTGAGCTGACAATTCAGGCTTTAAAGAAAATTCTCTCCAGTGCAAAAGAAGTCGACAATGTTGTGATTACAGAACTTGAGGAAGTGATCGAGAAATTTGGCGACCCACGTCGCACTCAAATCGAGACAGATGCCTCGGACATTGGCGTTGAAGATATGATTGCTGAAGAAGACATGGTGGTGACAATCAGCCACAAGGGTTACGCCAAGCGCTGCTCACCGTCGCTTTACCGAGCGCAAAACCGTGGCGGTAAGGGTGTGCGTGGCACGAAAAAGCTTGATGAAGAGGCTGAAGATTTTGTTTCTCAGCTCTTTGTTGCTTCAACCCATGCTTACCTCTTAGTCTTTACTAGTCAGGGCAAACTCCACTGGCTTAAAGTTTATGAACTGCCTGAATCTGCGCGCACCGCGCGTGGGCGGGCTTTAGTCAATATGATTAAGCTGCAGGAAGGTGAAAAAGTTTCGGCAATCCTTCCAGTGCGCACCTTTGAGCACGAAAAACAGGTCGTAATGGTTACACGCGAAGGCTATATTAAGCGCGTTGACTTGATGGATTTTTCTAATGTGAGAAACGGCGGAATTCGTGCCACAAATCTTGACGAAGGCGACGAGTTGATTGGCGTCATGTTAACCGATGGCAAGCGCGATATTATCGTACAAAGTAAAGATGGCATGTCGATTCGTTTCCACGAAAGTGAAGCGCGCGTGATGGGACGCACTGCACGCGGAGTGCGGGCCATGAACCTGAATGAGGGTGACTATGTTGTAAATATTGTCACAGTCTATCAAGAAGAGGCCGAAGGTAAGGTCAGCGCTGAGCATGAAGCTGAGCTTAAAGATTCAGTTGCCTTACTCACAGTCTCTGAAAATGGCTACGGCAAGCGCACCTTAATTGATGAATATCGCACTCAAGGCCGCGGTGGTAAGGGTGTCATCGACATCAAGACCGATGAGCGTAATGGTAATGTTGTAAGCTCTGCTGATGTTAAAGATAACGACCAGGTTATGATTATCACCACAAGTGGTAACGTCATTCGTATTCCTGTTAAGACGATTTCGATCATTGGCCGTAACACCAAAGGCGTGCGCTTAATTAACTTAGAAGAGAACGAAAAAGTTGCTGCCGTTGCCAAGCTTGCTGAGTCAGAAGAAGAGGCCAGTGAATGAAAATCGCGGTCCTAGGCGCTGGTAGTTGGGGCACAGCACTTGCAACCCATCTTACGCGCGCTGGGCAGAAAGCTATTCTCTGGGGCAGGTCGTCTGAGCTCGTCGAAGCGATTAAAAAAACCCACACCAACGCGCGTTATCTCAAGACTGAAACGCTTCCTGACTTTGAAGTTACTGCGGACCTCCAGCAAGCCTTGCAGCATGTGGGCATGGTTGTTTTTGCTATTCCCTCCGAAGGCATTCGCGAGCTTGCGCAAAAGATTAATGGAAAAATTCCTTCAACCGCACCACTGGTTTCTACCTCTAAGGGACTTGAACATGGTTCGCTTAAAACAATGAGTGAAGTTTTAGCCGAGGAATTTTCTGATCAGCTAACTGATTCGCGCATTGCTGTTTTATCTGGCCCAAGCTTTGCGATTGAAGTCATTCGCTCACTACCGACAGCTGTAACTGTAGCCAGTAAGTCCCCTGATTTAGCTGATCTTGTATCTTCGGTCTTTCATGCTGAGACTTTCCGTGTTTATGCCTCGGATGATGTGGTTGGAGTGGAGCTTGGTGGAGTTGTTAAAAACGTAATTGCAATTGCCATGGGTATAGTGGACGGACTGGGCTCGGGGGCAAATGCTCGAGCAGCGTTGCTTACTCGTGGAATTGCTGAAACTGCGCGCTTAATGAATGCCTGTGGGGCTAAGCCTGAGACGGTGACAAGTCTTGGTTGTTTGGGGGATTTGATTTTAACGGCGATGACGGACTTAAGTCGTAACCGTCGCGTCGGCTTAGGCCTTGCCGAGGGCAAGAGCTTGACGGCAATTTTGCAGGAATTAGGACAAGTGGCAGAGGGGGTAAAGTCTGCTGAGCACGTCTCGGAGCTTGCTTTACGTTACAGCGTAGAGATGCCGATTACTAAAGAAGTTTATTCAATAATTCGTGGGGAAAAGACTCCCCAACAAGCCATGAAATCCATCCTCTCCCGCCCGCGTGGGAGCGAGTAGTTTTTTTGGGTTTAGATTTAACCCATTGGCCTAGGCTTGAACTTATACTTCCCCTTAACCTTAACTCTTATCTTTTTGGCTACTACTAACTTGTGTGGACAAATTTCAGGACGGGACAAAATTTATCCACACGAGTTAGTAGTAATCTAACGGATCAGGGAAAGGATTAGTTCAAGCTGAAGAGAAAGATGCCGCATAATAATTCTTTTGCCTTAGACTGTATTTATCATATACTTCACGAGCACTATGACCTATTTACGTTTTATCGCCTTTATGTTGGTGATTGTATTTTTTACCCAGCTTTTAATTCTTTACAGAATCGAAACTGGTGTTTCCATTCGCGACGCGGCACGCTCGGTCGTTGAAAAGGGCAAAACCATTCATTCGGATTTTTAGTCTGAGTGCCAAAATATTTGTTGTTTAAGCTGTAGTCGAGACAATCAGTCTGACCGAAGATTGACCTCAAATTAGCTCCGAGAAGAATTTTTCATAGCTCACAATCCGGACACCTTGCTCTGCTAGTTTCCGGTCAAAATTCTTTGCTGTAACTAGCTGCAGGCTGTATTGCGGGTTAAGCAAATTTTTAAAATAGAGCAGGTTTTTTGCTGGGCTTGTTGTATTTGATTTGCATTCAATTAACATCCAGGGCTGCTTGTCTTTGACAATAATAAAATCAACTTCCCGGTCTTGTTTATCACGGATGAAATGCAAATTAAATTCGCCTTGAGCAGTATCTGTCCAATAGTTGCAGAGTTTTAATAAGTGCAGCGCTGTAAGATTTTCTAACCTTTGGCTTGTGTTTCCTTGGGGGATTCGTAAAATATCGTAAAGATACAATTTAGGTTGAGCCTTAAGTGAGCGCGCAATTTTTTGTGCCCAGGGCTTAATCGTAAATGAATAATAAAGAGTCTCTAGCACCTGGGCCCAGCTTCTGACTGTTGCGTAGGCCTTCCCGACATCTTCCCTGAGGGCTTCGATTGACAGCAAAGATCCCACACGCAGTGGCAGTAAGTCAGCTAATACACCAAAAGCTTGGATGTCAGAGATATTAAGAATATCGCGGGAGTCGCCAATAATTAGTTGGTCTAATCTTAATCTGCTCCAACGCGCGGCCAGTTCATGTTTTCCAGTTAGCAAGGGTTCAGGAAATCCTCCCAAGTTGAGTAAGTCTTCCAAGGGGTATTTTAGATTTGATCTGGTGAATAATTCTTTTACTGAAATTGGGTTATTTGTTTCGGCGACAGTTAAAGGATGTAGTCGATAGGGTAAATAGCGGCCAAGCAAACTGTCGCTCCCCTTTTTATATAAGTCTAGCCTGGCACTGCCAGTCACGATGAATTTAATTTTTTCGCCGTGTTGATCGTATAATCCTTTAAGCTTTCTTTTCCAAAGCCGGTCTTTATGGATTTCATCAAGCACAATTGTATTACTGCTACGTGTGGCAATTGCAGATTCGGGAGACTTACTCCAGGCGCGACGAAACTCTTCGTGTTCGTATAAGAAATAATTCTCTAATTGTTGTTTGAGAATTGATTTTGCCAAAGTAGACTTTCCTACCTGACGCGGCCCAGAGATAAAAGCCATTTTATTCTGTGCGAGTGCATCAGTAGTAATGATCTGCTCTAGATAGCGCGTAGCTCGGTGTTCCATAGACTCTATATCCTTAACATGACTTTTTATCAGTTAATTGATAAAAAGTCATGACTATTTATCAATTCGCTGATGGAAAGTTATGCTGAATGTTTCCCATGGGTAGATAATTTACATAACTAACTGTAATTATAATGAAATTATGCAAATCCTTTAACTAGCTATATTTACTCACTAAACCTATCAATTTTTCTAAAAAACCAATATAATAGCTCACGAATTTCTGACTAGTGCCCATAACAGGGTACTACAGTCATTACCTTTTAAAAAAAAGAACGGCTGTATTGTTCTTTACATTTTTCATATGGGTATCTCACGTTTAATTTAGGTTTTGAAATTTCCGAACAGGAAATTTCATCCACCAAAGTCCCTAAGCTTGTCGAAGGGCATAGGTGGATAGGTTTTTTCATTACTCGGGTGCTTTTGAGAAAGTGCCAGTGAGTGTGAATGTGAGGTACGATCATCGTATAGTCGTCATTGTGAGGAACGAATCTGATACGTTCTGCTTTGCTCCCTTGTGCGTGCCGCAATCTGTTTGCGTTACTTGTCATTGCGAGCGAAAGCGAAGCAATCTGTTCACCAATTAATATTATACTTTCATATTAAGTTAACAGATTGCCGCAGTCGAACAAACAAGTTTGTTCTCCTTCGCAATGACACGAAGCGCAAGCAGATAGCCGCGTTTCCCAAACTGCTTTTAGGTCGTTGGCAATGACAGTAAATTCTTTCGTCATTGTTAAACTGTGTCATTGCGAACCTGCTCTAGCGGGCACTACCAACCCACATTCTCTTCACTTCAGCTTTTTGAAAAGCACTCGAGTAAAGCAATTTCCCCCAAGGAAGAGCTATGCTCAGTGACATCTCATCGTGAGGCTCCTTGCGCAAGGAAACACTAAGATGAAGTTCAATAGCAGCAAGACGGGCTACCGCTTCGGCGCCCGCAATCTCGTCACTCTCGCGCTCATGGCTATCATGGCCACGAGCGCTTTCGCCCAAACTAACCAGCCTCCGGCTGGTGGCCGAGCTGGCCAGACCTTCGACGAATGGCGCCAGGCGCGTGTTCAGCAGAACACGACGGCGCACCCCCAGACGGGAGTCTTCGAGCTCTCGCCTGGCGCCAAGGCAATCGCATCGGTTGCCGTCGAATTCCCGACGAGCACTCCGATCCGCAATATCACGCTTAAGGATGCGTGGGTTGCGGCCGGGCAGAGCCGAGACCACATTCAGAACATTTACGAATATCTGGCGTGGTTCAAGGCTTACGTCGACGCCAAGTGCGTAGGCGGAGGTTCGCCGGCCGATGTTCAGTGCAAATGCGCGCTGGATGCCCTGCTGGCAAATCCAAATCCGACAGTCGCAGACCTTCAGAAATACCCCATCCTCTGGAACCTCCTGCAGGATGTGGAAAACCTCAAGGCCGACATGACGGTCGTTAAGGCCAACATGGGTCTCGTCAAGGTCATCGCCCCGGACGGGAGCGAGATCTACATGACGGTAGACGAATGGTACAAGGCAAAGATGGGCGGCGGTGTCACGATGAACGGCGGTGTCGGTGTTCCGAAAAAGAAGGACTGGTTCAAGCAGAACTCTGCTTGGCTGATCCCGCTCGGAATCCTCGCCCTCGACCTAGTCACCGGCGATGGGATCGACTTGTTTGGTCTCATCAACAACGGCGGCGGCGGTCGCCACAGCCAATCCGGCGGTGGAACGGGACGATCTCCCTCTACGGCGTCGCTTGTCGGAATGGCAATGAACATCGCTGCAGTCGGTGACGATGGAACGGTGCGCGAAACCGTTGGCACTCTTGGTGCTCCTGGGCGCAACGCTCAATTCACTCAGGCTGCCATGACTCTTCTCGGAGCGAACGGTCGTCAAGGCCATAGTTCCGGTCGCAGTTCAGGTCATCGCTCCGGAACCACAGCCCCAGTCACAACGGGCGCTCGTGGAAACGGCCATCGCTCCGGCGGATAAGTTAAGCTCATGGTCAGTGGTGCTCTGGATTTTCCATCACCACTGACTTGAAGCTTCGCTTACGATCTTCATTGGGGATCTTGCACTAGTTCGACCACAAGGTTTAATGAATGTGAGATCCCCTCTTTTTTCTAATTATTCATAAAAATCTCGGAATTTTCAAATCAGCCAACCAATACTAATTGAATGTACACTACGCACATCCGTGTTTATGTCAGTGCATCTGCAATGATTGATGCAGCCAGTTTCTGCCTAGGCAAAATAGCTGTCTTGATTAATTGTATGATTTGTCATACAATTAATGCGTGAAATCTACTCTACTATCAAACCTTATTTCTCCTGCCTGGATGCAAGTTGTAAGAGTTTTATTTCTTTCTAAACATGAAAAAACTCTAAGAGAACTCGTCGACCTTACCGGACTGTCTCCTGGCGGCATTCAAGATGCGCTCAGGCGCTTACGCACGGAAAAAATCATCAAGACTAAACGAAAGGGCAACAAGCTTTTTTGTAAATTAGTAATTTCCGAAAGCGAACAAGAAATCTTAGGTAAAATTTTCTCCGAGTGTGCAAGCCAAGAAATTAAAATACGAGCACTTAAGCTCAGTAAAAATTTCGAATCTACTATCGGCTGGATTGATCAGACTGCTCAGACCTATCAGCAACTTAAAAAAGTTGATAACGCTTAAAGCGCAGGAGCGATGACTATAGCGTTTCCCATAACTATTTTGGATATGTAGCAAACACAGCTGAGCTATAAAAAATATTCCCTCCGGGTGGATCAGCTATGTATGAGTTTATTTTTAAAAGGGAAACGCTATTTATTTACTGGTTGTGTCTGCGACACAACTTATATACCAGTTTGCAAAAATCGTCAGTTTTATCCAAAATCTTTTTGCAAACTGGTATAACATGGGGAAATGATGGCTGCTGTGCCGACGCGCTATTGCAAATTTTATGACACCACTTCAACTTTTAGAAAAAGTATATCAGGAAATTAATAAAACAGACTGTCGTTATGCAGTCTGTGGAGGCCTTGCAGCAAGTTATTACCGCAGCCGACCGAGGCTTACAAACGACGCAGACCTACTTTTTAAAGATCGTTCACTCGAACAAACTAAAAAAACGGCGGAAAAAATCATCAATAAAATTGGCTATAAAGTCGTAGTTGGTTGGATTAGTTCGCAGCGAAGAGATTTCCCCTCGAAAGTCGCGTTGATAATTGGTCAAATGCCGGGTCAAGAACTCAGCTCGACAATAGATTTTTTATTGCCGGTTTTTCCCTGGTTTGAAAATGCTTTAGAGCGGGCCAAAGATAATTTACTTAATTATGGCTTTGCTAAATTGCCGACAATTACGATAGAAGATATCATCGTAGCCAAGCTTTTTTCCCTCGCTATCGAGCCTTCACGCTTTAGCGACCTGGATGATTTAAAGTCTATTTTCCTTGCCAACCACAACCTCGATTTAGCTTATTTATCGGGACAATGTGAAAGCTTAGCGTTAATCGTTCCACGAGAAATATCATCCTTTGCCCCAAAAGCATTAAAGCGATTTAAGTAGTATTTTGATTGATGAGCAAAAAGTAGGGAGTTGGATTCATTCAAAAAAATAGTGCCCAGGGTAAGAGATAATCGAAACCCTGGGCTGATTGTAGGGACAGGAGATATTGGATCAGTTTATATCCGCATCACCTCCTTCTTCCTGCCGAATTGCGCGAAGTCGAATTACGCAGTGTCGAATTGCACGGCTGCATAGTCGTTTTATGTCCATACGGCGACTGATTAGGGTCGTAAAACCCCGCATGGCCGCCATACCCATAGTAGCTAGCGTTGTTGCACCTGCCACTTGGGGAATAGCGCGGACTTGCATAAGCCGGCGGGCATTCGTCGCGCACCACGCGATAACGATCGTAGCGGTTTCGGTCGCGCTGGTAATCGCTGTAGCGCAGGCGAGTGACGAGACGATTTCCGTCGTAGATTGCAACGTAGGTGTCGCTACTACGAACGGAAGACCAATCGTTGGCGATCTGGAAGCGTTGCCGAATTTGGACATCGCCAATCCGTGCGCCGACGTCGATCGTTTGTCGCCTGTAGTTGTACGTGGGGCCTCTCGTTTGGGCGAGTGCCGAGCCAATCAGGCCCAAAAGCATCGCCATCAGGAGAGCCCATTTTAGCGGGTTCTTCATATTTTCGAACTCCGCGGCCAGGACTTAGCGCTTTGCCTCTAGGGGCAGAACTATTCACTGGACGCGTTTAAAGTGCTTAAAATCAATCAGCAACCTTAAACACGCCCAGCTCTTGAAAACCTTAATTGAATCCAACTACCCAAAAGAGAAATGAGAAAGATTGACAGAGTTTAGCGTATTTTTAAAAAACTTACTACCTTTGGTCGGCCTGGCTTAAAAGTGACCCTAGATAAAGCACCGAAGTTAAAAGAATAATACAGGGGCCCGTGGGGAGATTTAAATTAAACTGCACGGAAGCTTGATAAGCCAATAAAATGCCTAAAATACTTGTGCCTAAGGCTAGAAGAGTTGCCACAAAAATCATGCCTTTTAAGCTCGTCGTATAGCGCCGGGCAATTACCGCAGGAAGCGTTAAAAGAGCAATTGTTAAAACCACTCCAACAATTTTCATCAAAAGCACAACACTAATTGCAATCAACACAAACAAAAGCATTAGCTCACGCTTGACCGGCAGGCCAATTACCGTTGAATACTCTTCATCAAAAGTCACAGCTTGAAGTTCCGGAAATCTTAAATAAACAAGACCCAGCACTGCAACTAAAGTTAAAAGAGTAATTAAAATATATTCCGGAGAAACAAGTAAAATATTGCCAAAAAGAAATCCCATCAGGTCTGGCGCATATCCCGGGGTCAGTGCAATAAATAAAATCCCAAGCGACATCCCAATTGACCACAACGCAGAAATTAAGGTCTCTAAAACCTCACCACGACGAAGATAGATTTCAGTAATAATTAGCGCCGCAGCAACTGCAAAGCAAAGCGCCCCAAACATTGGATTAATCCCCAGCGCAAACCCCAGTCCAACTCCACCAAAAGCAGCATGGGAAATTCCTCCGGCAACAGAAGACATGCGTTTAGCAACAACAAACGTGCCAATCAGGCCAGCATAAAAAGCAGTTAATACCGCAACAATCAGCGCCCGCTCAAGGAAACTCAGTGAGGCAAAAAACTCCATCTCTAACAGCAGCCTCCTTTGGGTTTTCCATCTGGGCCAAGCTGGTGTGCAGCATGTGGCCCGAGGACACGGTGCGGGTGGACCTGGTCTGGATGAGCATGGGCAAGTAGTTCAATCGGACAACCATAGACTTTTTCAAACACATCGTGTGGAATTTCCCCTTGCCCGTGAAAATGTAAGCACTTATTGAGACAGGCAATTGTTTTCACATATTTCGCAATTACCCCGATATCATGCGAGACCAGGATAATGCTTAACTCTTGAGCAAGTTCTTCGAGTAGCTGGTAAAGCCCTTGACCACGCGGCAAATCAAGATTTGCCGTTGGCTCATCGAGTAACAAAAGCTTTGGTTTAAGCACTAAGGCCCGAGCGATTAGTGTGCGCTGTAATTCCCCGCCCGAGATTTTGCCAATTTCTCTCTTACTCAGAGATTCGAGTTCTAAGCGCTTGAGGCTTTCTTCGACACGATCCCTTTTTTCCTTCGCACTTAAAGTTTTAAGGGCAAGTGTGCTCATCTCGACCACTGCCCGAACTGTGATTGGAAAAGTTCTGTCAAATGAAGCAAATTGTGGCACGTAGCCGATTAAGCCACGCGCGGCAGTGACGCTTTTGCCAAAGATTTCAATCGTGCCAGTGCTTGGTGTGATTAGTCCGAGGAGCGTTTTTAAAAAAACAGATTTACCTGCCCCGTTTGGTCCAATAATCCCGACAAAAGAATTTGCTTCAAGATTAAAACTTATATCTTCGAGAATCACCCTACCACCGAGCGTTACGCTTAGATCTTTCACGGTTAGATCGTTTACAGTGGGGGTTGTTTCCATTTTTGCTTTGCTTACTAGGAAGCTGCCTGAGTTAGTAAGATCGTCATTAACTCTATATTCTTAGCATAATCTGGGGCTAAGGGATCAATCACCTGAACCGAGCCCACTTTAGCGCTAGTTCCAAGTTTTTGTGCAATTTGGCGAGCGTTTTCAACCGGAATTTGTGGCTCAATAAAAACAGTTCGTAAACCTTCGGCTCGTGAAGTTTCAATTAATTTGTCGAGGTACTTTATGCTTGGCTCCTTGCCATGTTCCTCAATCGGAATTTGTTTGAGGCCATATTGCTCGGCAAAGTAACCCCAGGCTGGGTGAAAAACAATAAATGACTTTAGCTTTAAATTTTTAAGGCGTTCTCTGGTTAGTAGATCGAGGCTCTTGATTCCGGCAACAACCGTATTTAAGCGCTTCTCAATTTCACTTTGTTTTTCTGGAAAAATTTTAATTAGTTCGGCCGTTGAATAGCGCACAAGTTTCAACATATTTAAGGGCGCAAGCCAAAGATGGGCATCCTCTGAGTTTAGACTTGCAAACTCGCCAATATTATTGACGACTTTGATTGAAGGGTTTTGCGCTTGCGTGTATTCAAGCCACTTCTTTTCAGCCGCAAGATTCTCATGGCCAAGTATCACCAAAACTTTTGCAGCAGCTAGATTGTTGACTGTAGCTAAATTTGGCTCAAAAACTTCATGACCCTGATTTGCAGTTAGTAGCGACACGAAATCATACTCTGAGCCAAAAATCTCAGCTAAATAATTAGCCAGTGGAGGAAGCGAGACCAAGACGACAGGTTTTAATTGACGAGGAGGTTCTTGACAGCCTGCTAGAAAAATAAAACAGCAAATAATGCCGAGTAGGTAAAGACAGCCATTAAGATAAGACTTGTCATCGCGAGGGAGCATCGGCGATCGTGGCGCCCTGTTAATTATTACGGGCAGCAATGCTGGCCCGCTCTGCGGGAGATTGCCACGCTTCGCTCGCGATGACAGTTGTTGAGAGTTCCGTAAACACATTAACGATTGCGGCGCTTAGTTTTTCTGCTTTCTCGTGCCAGGCGACGGCGGTCGTGGCGGTTCCCAGAAAGCTCTTCTTCGTTTTTTTCTTCAGGATTTTGAGAACTTGCCCCAGGCAGTTCCTCATGAATTGTCGCCGCACGCTTCTCTTGTTCTTCCTGATGGCGACGTTCCCGTTCTTCTAATTCTCTAATTTCTTGATCACTTGGAAGTTCTGGCACATAGACGTGCTGAGTTACAGCAGTCTTGACTGAGTGCATCATGCTAGTGAACATATCAAAAGCTTCTTTTTGATACTCCTGTAGTGGATTTTTCTGGCCATAGCCGCGAAGTCCAATGCCTTCTCTGAGGTGTTCCATATTTGTCAGGTGTTCTTTCCAGAAATGATCAAGCGCTTGTAGAAATACAATTCGAGCCAGCTTATCTAAGCGGTCTTGGCCGAAATGTGTGGCGCGCTCTGCCAGGCGCGAAAGCGCAATTTCATGCGCATGATCATAAATTTCTTGGGCAAATTCTTTACCGGCATGCTCTTGCCTGTCTTTTAATTCCTCACGTGGCAAATCTACTCCGAAGATATTTTTGAAACTGTCAAAAATCCCTTGCAAATTCCACTCAAATGTAGGGATTTTTTCGTCAGCATGTAGCATCACGATATTTTCGATGACATCTCCCGCCATTTGCTCGATTTCTTCGCGGACTCCCACGGATCGTAGAATTTTATTACGTAAAGAATAAACAACTTCACGCTGCTTATTCATCACATCATCATATTCAATCAGGTGCTTACGAATATCGAAATGATAGCCTTCAACTTTCTTTTGGGCGCGTTCAATCGAAGCTGCTACGATTTTACCTTCAACGGCATCATCTTCATTCACGCCAACGCGTTCCATGAAGGCTTGCATTTTGTCACCACCGAAGCGCTTCATTAAGTCATCCTGTAGGGAAACGTAAAACCTGGATGATCCCGGGTCGCCTTGACGGCCTGCTCGCCCACGCAGCTGATTGTCGATGCGGCGGCTTTCATGACGCTCGGTGCCAAGCACATGTAGCCCGCCTGCAGCGATTACTTCTGCGTGCTCGGCCTCGCACTCGGCGCGATATTTGACTAATGCAGCTTGAAAATTTGGGTCTGCTGGATCCTTAGTCTCTGCTTCAGCTGCCGCTAAAAATTCAGCATTACCCCCAAGCAAAATATCAGTTCCACGGCCGGCCATGTTTGTAGAGATTGTCACTGCCCCGAGGCGCCCAGCTTGCGCGATAATCTCTGCTTCACGCTCATGGTTTTTAGCGTTAAGCACATTATGCTCAATGCCACGCTCACTTAGCATTTTAGCAATCAATTCGGACTTTTCAATGCTTGCAGTGCCAACAAGTACGGGCTGCCCCTTTTCATGGAGCTCTTCAATTTCATCGCAGACAGCACGAAGTTTTCCGCGCTCGGCCGGGAAAACTACATCGGGGTTATCTGTGCGCACCATGGGCTTATTGGGCGGGACAACGACAACATCAAGCTTATAAATTTTCTTTAATTCAACAGCTTCCGTGTCTGCTGTGCCTGTCATACCGGAGAGTTTTTTGTAAAGCCGGAAATAATTTTGAAATGTAATTGTCGCTAAGGTTTGATTTTCCTGCTGGATTTTTACCCCTTCTTTAGCTTCAATTGCTTGATGTAGTCCATCGGACCATCTGCGTCCGGGCATCATGCGTCCCGTAAATTCATCGACAATAATAATCTGGCCGCCGCGCACAACATATTCAACATCACGATTCATCGTTGCATGGGCTTTTAGGGCTTGAGTTACATGGTGAACGGTCTGGGTGTTTTGCAGATCGTAAAGATTGTTTATTTCCAGGAGCTCTTCAACGCGCTTTACGCCTTCATCGGTCAGTAAGACCTGTTTAGATTTGAGCTCAACCGTGAAATCACGATCAACTGAAAGTTTGCGCACAATTTTATCTGCTTGAAGATATGATTCAGTTGCATCATCAGCTGGACCAGAGATAATTAAAGGTGTGCGCGCCTCGTCAATTAGAATCGAGTCGACTTCGTCAACGACGGCAAAGTTATGCGGCCGCTGCACCATTTCTTCCAGTTCAAGCTTCATATTATCGCGCAGATAATCAAAACCAAACTCGTTATTTTGACCGTAGGTAATGTCGGCATTGTAGGCGATCTTACGTTCACTATGCCCCATGCTATGCACGACAACGCCAGTAGAAAGTCCGAGGAAAGAATAAATTCGACCCATCCACTCGGAGTCACGTTTTGCCAGATAATCGTTAACGGTGACCACATGCACTCCAAGTCCAGAGAGTGCGTTAAGGTATGCTGGTAGAGTCGCGACAAGGGTTTTACCTTCGCCGGTTTTCATTTCAGCAACTTTGCCTTGGTGCAGAATAATCCCGCCAAGTAGCTGCACATCGAAGTGCCGCATGCCCAGCACTCGCTTAGAAGCTTCGCGAACTGCAGCAAATGCTTCAGGCAGGACCTCGTCTAATGTTTCACCTTTACTGAGGCGTGATTTTAATTCGAGTGTTACTTGTTGCAAGTCGCTATCGGACTTTTGTTGCATTGTTGATTCGAAAGTATTAATCCGTTCAACAATCGGCCAAAGGCGCCTAAGTTCGCGTTCATTTTTTGATCCAAAAATTTTATATACAAGTGATTTAATCACAATCTAAAGCTCTCCTCCCGAAAGTATTTGCTGGGCCGGCTTTTTCTTACGGGAAAATATTTCTACTAGTTCGGGACGCGTTCCTGGAAGTCCTGCGAAGCTTAGTTCCTCCCCAGCTAGCCCTTCCCCATCACTACCGAGTTCTTTCCAGGCTGTGCTTGATTCCATACAAAGATAGACAGGTAGATTGGGGTTACGCGCTTTTAGCTCGCGCCACATAAAACGCAGCATTTTCAGGCGTAGTGGTTGGATGTAGCGAATCTTTTCGTCAGCCGCAAGAAACTGCTCACCATAAGGGATTTTACTCTGCGGAAAGCGGGATTTCATAATTTCTTGCATTTTAGGCTTATATCTTAAGGTCGAGAGACTCACCCATGCAATGCGCCGAGAATCAATCGTGTTAAAAATTTCTTTAACTGTCTCAAGATATTCATCTTCCCAATTAGCAAAGTGTATCATCGGGTCAAAATGAAATCCCACGCGATATCCAGCAGCCACAACGCGTGCAGCAGCTTGAATGCGACTAGTTAGAGGTGCTGTAAAGGCTTCATCTTTCTCGGTGATAGAACGCGCATTAACTGACCAGGAAACAACAGTATTCCCGCGGTGATCGTTTTTTAAGTTAACTAGATTCTCGACATAATCAAATTTACTTTTTAATTCTAAAGTCAGATTTTTTTGGCGACCAAAAAAAGGAACTAAATCCGTAGTCAGACCCGTTAACTCATCCCAAACCAAACTATCAATCACCTCTCCTGTGCCCACGCGGAAAAATCTCTCTGGTGCTCCAAGTGCTTGAGTCTCAAGTGCACCTAGCAGTGAATCAATATTAGAATAAATTTTAAGTGTTGGATTTCTTAATAAGTAATTTTGTAAATAACAGTAAGTGCAATCTAGCGGGCAGCCTTCTCCGGGGTTAACAATCCAAAGATTACAGCAGACGTGTTCTTGCGTGCCTGGGCAGGGTTTTAGCCACTGGCCCTTGTAGTGAGAAATTAAAAGCGTGCGCTTACCTTGATTGAAGCGTGAAATGGGGTTTTCATTTGTCGAGTTTGCTCCAAGTGGGTCGCCTTCGAGGGGATGGTCTAGGTAAACAAGCTCTCTTTGCGTTCCATTGATTTCGGTGTGCTTATTTAATCCATGAATTACACGCTTTGTGATCGCATCATCTTTGGCTTCAGGTGAAATTAGGATTTTACTTGGCCAAAATTCTCGGGTCATAGTGTTCAATCTAGTCCGTTCGGGCGCTTTTTCACGTAAAAATAAGCAATGAAACTAATGCATCAAGAGAGCTTCCCGCGAGCACTTCTAGACACCTCTTAATAGCGAAAACATCTTTTTGATGGTAGAGGCATTCCCCAGCAATTCTAGTTGTTTTGCTACGGTTATAAGTTCTTCTGGGGATTTGATTTTTAATTCTAAATTAAGTTCTGTGCCTTCGAGGTCTTGCGGGAATTCAATTTTTAACCCGTATTCATTAACGATTTCTTTTTGAGCTACTGCAAGCGCTTCGAAAATTTTTAAGCGCTCAGGATAGCGTAGGCGCTCTAGGTTCAAGCGCAATTTTTTAAGTTTATCTTTGGTCGATAAGTTTTCAAGCGCAATAATTTCTCTGAGTTGGCACTCAGTCAGTATGAGCTCAACTTGTTTCCCATCTCTAGTGGCGAGGTCAGCTAGTAGCCTTGAAATCTCATCAAGATTCCCGATACTTGGTTGTAATAGCGAAATTGCATCAACAAGTTCAATTCGTGTTTGGCTAGAGTAGAGCTCTAAGAGGCGTTTGATCAGTGTTTCTGGGGCGCGTTTTTCTTTGGCGTAATCGAGGAGCTGCATTTGCGCTTATTCTGAAACTTTCACAGAAAGAATTTTATCGCCAACAGTCAAAGCGTCAACAACATCCATGCCCAGAGTAACTTTACCAAATACAGTATAGAGTCCATCGAGGTGTGGAGTTTTTTCAGCAAGTACTACGTAAAATTGACTGCCATTTGATTTCCGCTCAGGGTTTACTTGGTCGGGAAGTCGCGCCATACCTAGCACCCCGCGTAGATGCTTAAGTGTGTCAGAGTGTTCAGGCGGTAGGGTATAGCCGGGCCCACCTAGGCCTGAGCCTTTGGGGTCTCCACCTTGCACCACAAATCCAGGGTCGTGGCGGTGAAATGTTAAGTTTTCGTAAAATCCACGCTCTGCAAGGAACTGAAAATTTCTGACAGTTACAGGTGTTTCATCAGCGTAGAGCTCTGCCTCAAACGTACCTTTAGAGGTTTTTATTACTGCCTTATGCGGCAAGCCCTTGCCATCTTTAGGAATGGGGAAAGGCAATTTATCTTCAGCTTGAGCAGTGCTTGTTGTCATTAAAATACATCCAATTATTAGAGCTATTTGTGATCGTGTTTTGAATAGCGGATTCATAGCCCATGATTTTACTTGGCTCTGATTGAATATGCAAGATTTTGAACCTATCTTCCTTTACTTAGTTAAGTTATACGTACCCTCACTTAAATTGGCAGAGATTGTCTGTTACCAGCACAGAAAGGAATAATATTATATGAAAAAAGTCTACAGTTTGTTAATCATCTGCGCTTTGGCTTTTGGCGTTTGCACTCCAAGCGCAGAGGCGATTGTTTTATGCGCAAAGAATAAACAAAAGTATTCAGTAAAGAATCGTAAAGTCGAAGTTAAAGCTTCGCGATTATTAGTATCTCAAACTTCAACATGCCCATCTGGCTATACTGCGGTAATGACCACGGAGTCTGCCGGAGGAACTCTTTCTTCGGGAGTTACGCTGACTGGATTCTGGAATATTAGTGGACTGGAGAGCTCTACTGTATCTTATGAGGCAGGAACAATTTCGTTTCCAAAGCCCCTTGCTACTGCGCCGGCAGTCGAGATTATCCGACTGGCTACTTATGGCGGTGCTCCTACTGCAAATTGTGCAGGGAGTGCAAGTAACCCAACTGCGGCGCCAGGCTATTTGTGTATCTATGAGGGCTATTCTGGAAATATTGCTGCGGGTAGCACCGGCTATCATGTTTTTGATGCGAATGGAGGAGCTGGGACTTTGGCATCTCCACAAGGAGTAGCTCTTTACGCTTATCGCAATAGTGGCTTATTACCAATATATGCCTGGGGTACTTGGGCCGTAACTGCGCCGTAGCCAGCTTTGCTATCGAGCGTTAGTCTTTCAAGGAACCCTTTAAATCAAGGGTTCCTTGAAATCAGCACTCTCTAAATTATTTTTCTTCAATTCTTCTCTGCTTAGAAGTTTTTTCCCTGACTTAAAGCCCGGTGCTAAAATTTGCTCGACCTCTTTAAGCGGCCGCGCGTAATTTGCACGTGAGAAGTTTATACAGGCAGCACAAAAATTTTCTGCAGGTGGCTTAATCGTCAAGGTTTTGCCTGAAAAAGCCTCCCTAACCTCGCCGTCAATTGAGATTTTGGTAATAAAATCTCGCACCCCAAGATTAATAATATCACGTGGACTAAAGCGTGGCTTAAACTCTAAACTTAAGTGCTCAGCATCTTCAGCGCCAACGCGAAACGTAACAAGCGAGCCAACGTTGCCAAACACAGTGCTACGCATCTTTTCATCAAGCTGACCCAGGAATTGATTGGCAATTGTTAAATTTAAGCGATATTTACGTGCTTCGCTTAAGATTTCACCAAAAGTTTCAGTAGCAAAATTTTGAAACTCATCAACATAGAGATAGTAGTCGCTGCGTTGATTTTCTGGCGTATCTGCTCGCGAGAGCGCCGCTTGATAGAACTTTGTGACTGCGATTGCTCCGAGCAGTGAGGCATTTTCTTCGCCAAGAATTCCTTTGGAGATTTTCATCAAGAGGATTTTTTTCCGATCCATGATTTCTCGGAAATTAAAACGGTTAACTGGCTGACCGACAATATTTCTGATCATATTTGTAGCCACAAATTGCCCGACTTTGTTGATTAGCGGAGTAATGGCTTCGCTATCGAATTTTTCAGACCAACCCGCAAATTCCGTAGTCCAAAAACTTTTTACCACTTGGTCTTTACAGTTGCTGACAATAATTTGGCGAAATTGCTTGTCAGTCAGCATTTGTAGAATTGAAAGCACTGACGTGCCTGGCGTATCGAGTAAGGCCAATGTGGTGTAACGCAGCACGTGCTCTAGCCGTGGGGTCCAATTTGATCCGAAGAGTTTTTTAAAAATTTCAATAAATCCAAGCGTCACCCGCATTTTTAATTCCTCAGGGACCTGCTCGAGAGGATTAAAACTTGCTGGATACTCGAGATCGGCAGGATTAAAAATAATCACATCTTGAATACGACGCTCAGGAATGTAGCTTAGAATATTATCTACCAAGTCTCCATGTGGATCGATCACGGCAACCCCTTGCCCATGCATAATATCGTTACGAATTAAAAGCTCTAGTAATTTTGACTTACCCGAGCCAGATTTACCTGAAATGTATAAGTGCCTGCGGCGATCGTTACGCTTGATGCCAAAAATCGTTTTTTGATCGCGATAATTTGTAGCCCCGAAGAATGATATCTCTGGATCGCGTTTGTCGCTGGGCAGTTCTTTTGGCGGAGCCTGTCTAGTCGAGAGCACATGCACTACATTGGGAAAGTCTTTCTCACTTGGTAAGTGAAATAATCCAGCCAACTCTTGAGTTGAAAGCAAGTAAGGACTTACTAACTTTCGTGCCAGAAATGCTCCAGGAATATGGCGATATTTTTTCTTAGTAAATTGATTTAAATCAAGTGTGTTGAAATTTGAAAGCGCTCCATCAAGTGCAGCAGCAATTGGATTGAGGTCTAAATCAGTGTCAGTATTATGCTTAACTGCCTGAATAATAATTCTCAAATTTGCGTAATATAGACGTTTGCGACTTTTCTCACTCAGCCGCCCAAGGATTGTTGCAGCTAGTCCGCGCTTAAACCAATACTTAGGAATGCACTTAAGTGTCAGGGCAATTAATTTTTTCCACAGTTCTACGCGTAGATAGTAGAGCGCACTTTCCTCGGCAGGCTTAAGCAGAATCTGATAGACGATACTGACCTCGGGCAGACAACGCGACAATGCACTCAGTAGGCTTGCCAATGAATCACCTTGAAACTCGCTATAATCTTTGAGAGGCAAAAGTTGGTTATGCTTAAGCCTGTAGTCCAGCGCAAGTGATTGTGTTTGGCTACTGAGCTTGTCTAATTCTAAGAAGTCTTTAGCTGTCTTGATATTGGCACTGGGTGCATGGGCATAAAGCAGTCCCTTAGTTAGCTCACTTACAGCTGGAGATTTTGTAGCAAATCCAAATGACACGTTCTGAGACGTTGCCGCAATTTCAAAGGCAATTTCTTGCTGCTGTAATGCTTCGTGCAAGCGCGAGAAAAAATCATCGAAGATTTCCGCTGGCGTTGCTTCAGATTGAGGAATTTCGATTAGTGAATTGATCATTGGGCTTCAGTTTTTTCTGTTTGTTGCTTCCAAACCTGAGCTTGATAGCACTCCATGCATAAGGTCTGAGCTTGGGGTAGCAGGAGGTGGGCACTATTAATGTTAGAGTTACATTTTTTACATTGCCCTAGGCTTAACTTACGCATGGTGCGTAAGCACATACGGAGTTCGTGACGCCTGTCGGGACAGAGCTTGGAAAGCGGCAAGCCCTCTTGACGATAAAATGCAAGTTCTTGTGGGATAATTCGATAAGCCTTTCCAGAATCAGCGCAACTAAATTGTTGCTCTAAAATTTGGTTTTCTACTGCACTAATATTTTCAAAATTCAAGTGGGGCTTAGAGAATCTTACTTCGCTGGTAGTTTCATTTTTCCAGTGTAGCCCACGCTTTTCTGCTTCAGCTTGGCTTAGCGGTAGATACTCATTAGCAATGGATTCGTTATACGCAAAAGGCGCATCTTTTAATGGAAAAAACTCACCCCACTCGCCACGTTGATGCATTGCCGCGATTAGTTTTGCTTTAACTTCAAAGTATTTTTCTTTTGTATATTGCTGATTGAGAATGCAATAGGCAGCGTTACGTAATCCATTACAACCAAATAAATCATGCGAACCATAGCAGTGCTCAGAGTAATAGACATCATAGCAATTATTAATTACTTGTGAATAATAGACGCGTTCTGCATTAAAAAGTGTCAGCGCATCGACGCAGTAGCGGGTTGGCGAGCCAGTAAACGAAATATCAGCTGAATTTTCAACACCCCAAACCGTAAAACAGTGACTTGCGCACTCGGATTTTTTTGCATCAAAGCAATTTTCTAGATCTTTTGCCTCGTAAAGATGATTCCCCGAAACGTTTTCAACTTGTGAACCAAAAAACTCTGGATAACTAGCTTGTGGCATTGCTGCTTGAACGAGCCACTCCATTCCCTGTCGCACGGCTCCATCTGTAAGTGGGAAGATTTTATCCAGCCGTTTAAAATATTCGTCTGCCGTGCATTGCTCGCCAAAGAAGCAGTATTCGGCATTTCTTAAATTTACCCCGCCAAAGCAATGCTTGCAGTTTTGACAATCAAAGAGAAAGTAGCAATTTTGACAATTAATTGCTTCAAGTGAGTAGAAAACTTTATAGCAATTTACGATATCAACTGAGTGTGCTGAAAGCTCTGAGCGATAGGCATAAAGACAATCAATACAGTCTCTTGAATCCCAGACAATGTGCCCATAGAGGCAGTCTTCATTGCGCACGCAACCAAATACTAGATAGCAATTCTTCGATTCAAAGGCGAAGTTCGAATAATCGCTATTTTCGCACTTTACATTAAGTAGTCCGTAGTGCGGCACCACTTCAGCCAATGCTCGATATTGATCAAAAAAGGACTGGCTTAAGTCTAAATCCCGAGCATAGTCTTTTGCATCCCAGGCATCAGACCACCACCATGCGTTATCCACTACCACGCGCGGAGACTGGGGATGATACATCGAGATTAATGCTTTTTGGGTTTTGGAGCATTGACGGTGATAAAGACTTCTAAAGTTTCTATGCCCGATACGCCTGCGTAATCGCTCCTCAGGGCATAATGTTGGTGGGTTAAGGCCCAGTGAATCATAGAGGCTTAAGTCTCTGTCACTTATAGTAAAATTTGTATTTGTAAGCAGACAGTTTTTGGTCATGTTCCCTCGTATTTCGCTTGTTTTTCCTGGAGGAAACTATACTGGGCTTTTTCTGCATAACCTAGAGTAAGGATTCAGATTAGAATTCAGATGAGCTTCAGTTCAAACACATCTCGAGTTAGCATCGGGCAGGCAAAAATTTTGCATCGAGAAGATGCGGGAGCATTTTCGCTTGCTGATGAAGTTATGTCTAAACTGACACTAAGATTTTCCACCAATTCAACTCCTGAACTTCAAGCGGTGTGCTTCCGCCACGTCTTACTAGGTGTTGAAGAAAGACGCTCAATGCGGGGGAAAAATGGTGGCGCATTTAACGAGCGCTTTACCTTTCAATGGACTTCAGCGGTTCAAGCGACGGCACTTTTAATTTTAAAAGCAAAGCTAAATTTACTTAACGGTGAAACTGAAGAGGCCTTTATTGAAGGTGCACAAGGCAGCTTTGCAGCTTCGCTAGACTATGCATTAACAAAGCAGCCACGCTGGCTCGAGGAGATTTTTGGAAGAGACCGGCGCGATAATTTAATTGCTTTACGCTTATTTCGGCGCAGCAATAGTGAGCGTAAAAATGGCGGATTAGTGCGCATTGCCCTCAACCAGCAGATGCTACCATATGACCGCATTCAAATCCTTGGTCGCGACCGCGAATTAGTTCAAGCCCTAGAGTTTGACCAGTTGATTCTAGCAATTCAGCGCAACTGGGAAATTCATGGTAACGTTAAGACTACTGCAAGTGATTCATTGCTTGGATTAAAGGCACAAACCCCGGCAGCAGCAGCTCTTGAGCAGGAACGAAAAATCATTGCGGCAGAGTTATGCCGCGATACTGTATCAATGCTTAAGCACACAGATATTTTTGATCCAAAATTCATCACTGCAAGCCTGAGAGGTCTCTACCAAAGTCCTTCATTTATGAAAGTACTCGGTAGGGATAAAGACAAACTTTTTAGGATACTTTCTGAAGTTAACCACTCACTCCTCGTCAGTGAGCGTCTTGGTATCGAGGATAATATTTTTGCTGAGCGCATTTTAGATCGCAAAGAACCGCTTTATTTTGCTGCACCTGCTAGCGCGCCTGCAACCTGGCCACTCTTAATGTACCTCAAAGATGTTCGTGCTTATAATTTAGTACTTGAATATCGTTTTCCTCACGCAATCGACATTGTGCGACGCTTCCTTAAGGGCCAATTCACGCGCCTTCCAGACATCTGTATTTTGGGAATTGGGCCCACCGGGACCTTACTTGCCCGAGACCAAGGCAAGACCTATCGACCACTGATGCTGATGCCCGCTTTAAGTCATCGTATGCTTGCGCCGGAAGAAGCATTAAACAATAAAAAAGAAAACTCAGCTGCCCAGATTTCTTATCTCAAAGATGATCCTTCAACTTCTTCTTTTTATTACGACAGCCTTGTTTCTAGTGGAGCAGTGCCGGGGAGAAAGTTTAAGACTTTTCACATGGAACCTGATGAAGCTGCAAAAGTACTTGCTACGGGCGATCCAGAGCGCCGGGCGATTTTATTCTTTCCACACTATGCGCTCAATCAAGCCTATAATCGCACAGTCACTTTAGATCAGGAAAATAATCCTGCACGCCTGCAAGAGTCAGTTTTATTTGTGCATCAACGTATTTATGAAGATCAGAAACTCTGTCAGGCAATTGAGATTGCGATCCGTAATGCCTGGCTTACTTTGAGTGCTGACCATGCTTTGCTTGAAGAGCTCGTGCAGCGCTTGTCGAGCAATGATGAATTTATTCGCTTTTTGCTGCGTATTTCTGGCACACAGTACATGCGTAACGCAGGAAATGGATAAATCTAGCCTGTGCATGATATTTCTCAGATTTAAGATTGCTAATTTTATTAATCTTTGTATGAATATCAAGCATGAACGCCTCTTTTCTTCGAGTGCGCATGCCTTTTGGCGGCTCACATTTGTAAAATACAGCTATAAAAAGCAGCAGCTTATCCTGAAACGCTGGTAGCGGATCTGCTCTAGAAATCTTGATTTGTTAAATAGTCTTGGGGAATTTCTGCTTGATAGTCTCCCATACCCGGCTCAGTCCCAGCTTTGAAATATTCAATAAATGCCTCAGCACTACTCGGGTCGACTTGCTGCCCTGAACTTACATTTACAGCAATCGGAATAACTCCATCAGGAGGTTGGAAATCAAGTGCAGGGGTATCTTTCAAAAAATCCTGCATAAAATATAAAAATATCGGAGCCGCTGTTTTGCCACCAGTTTCCATGCGCCCAACTGTGCGCTTTTGTCCAGCAAATCCAACCCAAACTCCAGCAGTCCACTCAGGGGTGTAACCAATAAACCAAGTGTCCATATGCTCATTGGTTGTTCCAGTTTTTCCTGCAATCGGACGATTCAATTGTTTCAAAATAGTTGCAGTGCCACGGTCAATTACACCTTTCATCATGTGTGCCATGATAAATGCCGAGTCTTCATTAATGACTTTTTCTTGCTTCGGCTTTTGTTCGTAAAAGACATTGCCATGACGGTCGAGTATACGCTTAATCACAAGCTGGTCAGCTAAATAGCCTCCCGAGGCAAACACCCCATAGGCTTGCGTCATTTCAATCGGATGCACTTCGGCAGTCCCCAATGAAACTGATAGATCTTCATTGATTGGCGTAGTAATTCCCATTTTATGAGCATTCTCGATGACTGGCTGCAGTCCGGTGCGGCGAATTAGATATACTGAGACCACGTTTCTTGATTTTTGCAGTGCTGTGCGTAGTGTAATTGGACCAAGAAATTCTCCGTCAAAGTTTCCTGGGCTCCAAATCTGACCATTCCCAGCAACAAGACTAATTGGCGAATCGGGAACGATTGTGGAAGGAGTATAATTTAGGCGATCAACTGCCGTATAATAAACAAAAGGTTTAAAGGAAGACCCGGGTTGACGTAAGCCTTGAGTTGCCAGATTAAACTGATTGCGTTTGTAATCATAGCCGCCAATGATGACTTTGACCTCGCCAGTTAAGGCATTGATTAAACTAAAAGCTCCATCAAGTTCTGGTGTTTGATTAAGAATTAAATGAATTTTCCCCGATGCTGTCAGTTGTTGTTTAATTTCTTCAGCAGCAACTGCTTCCTCCGTAGTAAGTTGAGCGCCTGACTCTGGATCAATTTCTCCGGTTTGCTTAGCTTCTTGCTTAGGTTCAAACAATGAGACTTCAATTAAATCCCCCGGGCGTAAGAAACTTGGTAGTTCAATCCCTCGTGAATTGTCTGCTGCGTTAATTAGCTTTTTGGCCCAGTTATTTTCTTTGGCAAATACTTCTCCTTCACGGTCACCCAGTGAAACGACAATTGCTCCTGATTTTTTATCAATGCTTGAAACTAATGCTCGATAAATTTTTCGTGGCACTAATTTTTGCAAATCAGTCTCAGTAGTAAACTGCTTGGCCAGCTTTTCCAGCGTAGTTTCCACTTCAGCTGCTTCGTAGTGTTTGATTGGTCCACGAAAACCACGGCGCTTATCCGACTCCTCCACTCCACGCTTCACTGCAGCCTCGGCAAGTTGATAGGCTTTTAAATCTAAAGCTGTTTCAATGCGAAACCCACCTGGTGATTGCATGCGGGTGCCAAATTTCTCCTCACTCAGCCTGAGCACATGGCTGACATAATACGGAGCATGGAAAATTCGATTATCGTCAGGAGGGAAAATTATTAACTCCTCTGCGAGTGCTTGCTCATGCTCCTCCTTACTGATGAATTTATTAGCGAAAAGTTGTCGCAAGACATATTTTCTGCGATTTAAGGCATCACTGCGATGCTTTTTATCAGCGTAATAACTTGGCTTAGGGGGAAGTCCAGCAATAAAAGCTGCCTCACCGATTGTTAAATCTTTTAATTCTTTGTGAAAATAGACTTGGGCTGCGGCTTTAACACCGTATGCAGTTGCCCCCAAATAGATTTCATTTAGATAAATTGAGAAAATTTCATCCTTAGTTAGATGCTGTTCGAGTTTGTAAGATAAAATTGCCTCTTTAGCCTTGCGCTCGTATGTTTTTTCACGTGAAAGCAAGAGAGATTTTACAACCTGCTGAGTGATTGTTGATGCGCCTTGCTTATGATCCTTGTGACGTAAATTTACCCAGACCGCACGTAGGATGCTAATCAGATCGATTCCTTTGTGATGGTAGAAATTCTCGTCCTCTGCTGCTAGAAAGGCATTTTTTACTAATTGCGGAATTTCACTGAACTCTACAGGGTAGCGACGCATGCCGTCTTTTGAGATTTCTGCCACAAGTGTTCCATCTTCAGCATAAATTGCACTGACAGCTTCTGGTTCATAGTCACTTAAGCGCTCAATCTTTGGCAAGTCGCGCGTGAGACGGTGATAATAGTATGAACCGATGAAGAAGGCTGTAACTCCAGCAAGCACACTTGCAATCAATCCAAGAATAAAGAGAATTTTTAAAATACGCTTCATTGATTATTTATCGTGAGTAGATTAGCGAGCGTTTTCTCTAGCGCTTGCACATCTGCTGCTGCGATGATTCCTCTGACTTCAGGCTGACTTGGGCTCCGCATTTTTACATAGTGCGGGGCATCAACACTTTCAACCGCAGTTTTAACTTTAGAACCCAATTGAAGAAAGTAGCTATCTTTATTATCAGCTACCTGAAGTTTAAATGTTCCGCGCTGCTCGTCATTTTCTTCTAGCTTTGCTTCGCCCACATAATTTATGACTTGAATTGTGGATAGCAGGCTAACAACTTGCTCAAGAGAGCTTTTAAAATTCTTGTCGGATTGCCCTATAGACTTAGTTTTTTTGCTAGAGTCGCTTAATTCAATCTGCCTAATCTGGTTCGGATGCAGGTCTGCAAAATAATTGTTTGAGATATAATTTAGTGGATGCTCAAGTAGACGAGCAAGTCCAGTGGCTCGAATTTGACTAATAATTTCTTGTCCTTCAATCTTAAGTACGTAGCGATTAGGAGTTTTACTCTTGCCTAAGGTGGCAATTTTTTTACCTACTTCCGAAACTATTTCAAGTTCTAATAAGGGGTGATCAAATCCCGCCGAATGAAGCTCGGAGATATTTGGATGATCAACAAAATTCAGCACTTCAAAGTTAGAAATTATATCGATCAGCTGATTAAAAATTTCAGGGCTTGTCTGATAGCTGGCTAGTTCAGCTTGAACTTGAACCTGCTGGCCAATTACTTTGAAATTAATTTCTCCAGTTGCCGCACGTTTGAGTTTAATACTTTTAATTTTTTGCTTACTAAGGTCCAAGGGTAGTTTATTACGAATCTCATACTCTGACTTGTTGAATACGGCTGCATTACGCGCATCGATGAGATAGATTTGCTTGGAGTTATTCACACTAGCAAAGACTCGGCCTGAAAGTTGATGAACTTTACCAAGCTTGATGTTGCTGGAGCTCTGATTTGTACTAATTTGGATCTCAAGACTGGGTTCGGCGAGGCCAGTTTCGCTTGGATTAGCTTGATCGAGCGTGTTTTCAATGCTGGTATTGCTCAGCACGTGAATTAAGTAATTGGCAGCTTTTTGGTCGACTAGCTCAGAGCTGTCTAAGCCAGTTGTGAGCTCGGCTTTATCCTGGAAAATCCATTTTGCGTTTTGATTCCTACTAAGCGCCCAACTTCCAGCGTTAGACCGCAAGCTAATGCTTTGAATCTCTGCTTCGTTGATCCCTTGAAGTAAGGCAGAGTTACGAAATGCTTGCTGGCTTTGCTCAACTCGGCTTTGGTTAACTTTGGCGAAAAGCAGCAGTAAACCAAAAGCAAGTGCAAGCATATAGAGTGATTTAGCGAGCGACATAAAATTTAACTTTTACGTTTAATCCAAAAAATCAATCCGCTCAGCAAAATCAACTCAGGAATAATAATTGTAGTTAGCAGAAAAAGTCGCTGGATTGTTGACGCCGGAATTTCTGTGCGCGATTCAGCAAATGTTCTTGCGCGGATGACAGTTGGTGGTTTTTCTCCAAGTGTCCAACGCAAGGCATTGAGCACTAAATCGCGATTAAAATGCTCACGGATTGATTTATTTCGTGCAAAATCCGAGTCTCCGATCACAACAACACGCTGCCCATCTCGTTCAATTGCTGCAGCTACTGTAATTGGGCCTTTGATATCGGTCTCGTCTAATCCTGCTTCCGCGGAGTCACTTAAGAGTTTTGTTAAATTTGTCTCAGCCCAACTCTCAGGACTAGTTTGTAAGAGTTTGACAATTTTCATTTCAGGCAAAGACTTGTTAACAAGAATGGAGCTTGCTGAAGTCAGGCGCACGGCTCCCTTTAAAGCTTCCGTAATCTCATGAATGCTAAACTCTTTGACTAAAGGTCGAATTCCATAAGACCCATCCTCTTCACTGGAATCAACTACCAAATCTGAACCAAGTTTTAAGCCAAATTCTTCCGCAATCGTATTCAGTAAATTAGACTTAAGCGGTTCATAGAGTAGCACCCCCGAACCGCCAGCTTTAAAATGAGCTAAAGCTTGCTCTCTGAATAGAGTCTCGTCTCTTTCGCCGGAGACGAGTAGTAAAGGTGCAGCTGATTTTGGACTAGCACGAAACTCTAATTTGTCCAAAGTTGTGAATCCTTCCTCTTTAAGTGAATCACTCAGCGTGCTGAAGCCTTTTTCCGAAACATCACTTAAATCAACTGCAATTTGTAGAAATCTTTCTCTGGTTTGCACTAAGCGTTCAAGGGCATTTACGAATTCTTGTTCACTTAATTCTTTATCAACCAAAACTGACTTTTCTTTATAACTAACGACTGCCACTTCTGGTCGCGGAATTGAAAATCGAAGTGCCTGTTCCTGTTCTTGCTCAGGATCGAGAAAAATTGCTTTAATTTGCTTGGATTCTGCGGAAAGTTGTTGAACTAGATCGCGCACAAAACCAGGAGGCATGCGGTTTAAAAAAAATGTGCGGATTGTTAATTCTGAGTCTAGATTTTTTAGTAATTCTTTGGTTTGTGGAGCAAGAGTATTTACGCCTTGTCGAGTAGTATCGATACGCAGCAGTGAATAATTTGCTCCCCCGTAGTTAATGATTGCAACAAGTAGTAAAAAAATCCCGCTATAAATTGAAGCTTGAATGCTATGGACTAAGTGTTTTTGCCGCCTTTCTGAGCGAAAAATCTTTAAGCCGTGTGCGAAAAAATATATCCCTAAACAGATTACGCCTGCGACAAAGTGAATCGTTGTCAGATAATATATTTCACGCTTAAAGATTAGACTTAGTACCAAGGCCATGCCAAGAAAAACAATTCCAGCAACTCCTAGAGAGATACTGCGCAGAGCTTGGCGATTGTAAGAATTTAGCTCACTCATGAGGGCCTTTTTACTTCAACTACGCGTTCAGCCAAAAAAACGCCGCAAGCGATTACACTAAAAAAGTAAATGATATTTTTAGAATCAAGCACTCCTTTTAAAAAACTATCCAGTTGGGCAGTCGGTGAAATGTAGGAAATAATCGGAGCCCATAGCGGTGGGAGTTTTCCCACAGCACCTTCAATTAAAAATAACATAAAAAATAAGATAAAGCTTAAAAGTGCCGCCAGTAATGGGCTTTTGGTTATTGCCGAAACAAATAGTCCAAGTGCTGAGAGAGCTAAGGCATAGAGCACAATCCCCAGACTACTTGTGAAAAGTGGAGCAACCTCGGTGGCACTTAAAAAGACTTGCAGTAGTGGAAAAATAAATGCGGTAGAGAGAATTACTAGTGTAATAAAAACAGTTCCAAGAAACTTTCCCCAGACGAGCTCTTGGTTGGAGATTGCTGATGTAAATAAAAGCTTGAGTGTTCCCCGCTGAGCTTCTTCGGCAAAAGAGCGCATGGAAAGCAGTGGCAGCATAAATAATAAGATTACACTTAGTGTTTTATAGAATGGGTAAACGATCCAAATTTGTGTTTGCGGCGCAATCCCTGGAATTTTCGCAGTTTGCACCACTGCCTGGTTAAACTGAGCGACAAATGAAAAGAAAAAGTACCCAGATAAAAATAAAACACTAGTAATCACTACCCAACCCAGCGGTGCATAGAAAAACGAACTGAAATCTCTTTTGGCAACTACTAGAACTGGTTTCATGCTTGTTGGCCTTGTTTAATCAGCTGAAGATTGTGGTCAGCGTTATTTTTTTCTCTAATTCCTGAAGTTGCCTTAAAGAATAGATCTTCTAAAGAATGTTCACGGGTCAATTCAGCAACACTCCCTCGAGCTGAAATCTCTCCATGTGACATAACAAGCACCTCAGTGCAGGTCGTTTGGACTTCGGCAAGTAGATGTGAACTTAAAATCACTGTATGCCTTGTTCCAAGTTCACGAATGTAGTCTTGAATTAAAACAATTTGCTGAGGGTCAAGCCCTGAAGTTGGTTCATCAAGCAGAATTAGTTTGGGTTTGTGCAAAACTGCTTGTGCTAGTCCGACTCTTTGCTTAAAGCCACGGGATAAAGTGTGAATCAATTTATTTTTTACTTCAGTCAGAAGGCAGCGTTCTAAAACCTCTTCAATGCGATAATTGAGCTCGGGTTTTGAGATTTGGTGCAAACGCCCTACAAAATTCAAATACTCGTTAACTTTTAGCTCAGGGTAGAGCGGCGGTTGGTCGGGTAAATAGCCAATTAAGTGTCGAGCTGCTCGAGGGTTTTTGTATAAATTAATTCCGGCGATTTCAATCTTCCCGCTATCGGGCCGCAAGAGCGAGGCCAGCATCTCAAGTAGTGTTGTTTTCCCGGCGCCGTTTTGACCAAGTAAGCCAACGACTCGGCAAGAATCAACTTGAAATGAGACCTGCTTTACAGCAAATTGGGAACCATAAGATTTTGATAGAAGCTCTGTGGTTATCATTTACTGCGATTATTTCAACACCTTGTTCTTGCCTGGTTCTTTTGCCAAATTATGCTAAATCAGTAGGGCAATTGATTTGGTATAAATATATGAAAATCTCAGCAAAAAACAATCTTCACATAAACTCTAGTCAATTCTCACAAGGAGACATCTTTGTTGTCCCGGTTTTTAAGTCTAATATTAAGGGGGCAAAAGGCGGGATGCTTCCCGGTGCCGATGAGACAAGTCTCAAGTATCTTAAAAAATATGAGCACGAATTGAATGGTGCCATCACTCGCGAGGTCAAGCGCACAGATTATAAAGTTCTTGCTGGCAAGCGCCTGAATGTGCCTGCTGGGAAATGCAGCTTAAGAATCTCTGGACTTTCGCATCAGGCATTAAGTCTTACCGGGCCGAGCTTAGATGAATGGCGTAGACTTGGTGGTGATGCGCTACGACAAGCTCTGAGTTTAAAATCTGAACATTTAGTGATCGATCTTTCCCAAGTTAAGGGCTCGATTTCTAGCCAAATTCTTCAGGCCATAGCTGAAGGGCTAGCTCTTGGAGCTTATGAATTTAATCAATATCGTAAAGCTACAGATAAAACCAAAGCTTCCCTACAAGTTATTATCTTTGGTCTAAATCTATCTCCTGCTGAGAGCCGTAAGGTTTTAGATTCAGCACGCGCGATTTCCGAAGCAACCTGTTTTGCGCGCGACCTTGTAAACCTTGGGCCAAGTGATTTGGTTCCTGCAGATCTTGTAACTCATGCCAAGAAAATCGCACGTGCTAGTAAGGGGCGAGTCAAAGTCAAAATCTATGACCGTCGTGGCTTGGAGCGACTTGGGGCGGGAGGCATTCTTGGGGTTGGTAAGGGCAGTGATTACCCGCCTTATTTAATTCACTTGCACTACAAGGGAAAAACTTCAGCTAAGAAAACGAAGAAAAAAACCATTGCCCTAGTTGGTAAAGGGGTCACTTTTGATAGTGGAGGCTACTCAATTAAGCCGGCCAAGAGCATGGAAGATATGAAATGTGACATGTCTGGTGCTGCAGCGGTGCTTGGGACGATGTCATATTTAACAAGCCTCAGTGGAAAGGAAGTTTTGGAGCATGACGTGCATGTAATTGTGCCAACAGTTGAAAACATGCTTAACGGAAAAAGCGTTAAACCGGGGGATGTGCTCAAGGCGCTAAATGGAAAAACCATGGAAGTGCTAAACACGGATGCAGAAGGCCGACTAATTCTTGCTGATGCTTTAGCATATTCTGAGCGGCTCAAGCCGGATGTGGTGATCGATCTGGCAACACTTACTGGTGCCTGCATTGTGGCACTTGGTTCAGATATCACAGGATTATTTTCTACTGACGAAAAGCTCGCGCACACGTTAAAAGATTTAGGTGCAAAGTCAGGCGAGCTTTTTTGGGAACTTCCAATTGCTTCTGACCAGTACCGCGGGAACATTAGTAGTCTAATTGCTGATATAAAGAATACTGGTGATGGTGGACCGGGTGCGATCATCGGTGCGCTATTCTTAAAAGAATTTGTTCCGCCCGATGTAGATTGGGCGCATCTAGATATTGCCGGGCCTGCCTTTGTGACCAAAGAAAGCGATTACATTAAGAAGGGTGGCACAGGCTTTGGAGTTAGAACTTTAATTGCTTATTTACATTCACTTTAATTGGGCAGTGATAGTTTCTGATGTTAGCAAAGATTTTTTTGCTGAGAGCAATACGCTTTAAAGCGCTATTTGTTTTATCTTGTCTATATACTTCGATTGCCTGCGGGCAAGACCGTGTAGTTATGCCACTGCGCAATAATTACCCGCTCGCTTTAATGCACAGCTCATTTCGGGCTGACACTGCACAATTAATTGCGGCTGATTCCCAGCAACTCTCAGCATTGTGGAGTTGGTCCAATACTTTGTCACTGCACCAGCAAGGTACTTTTCTGATTGATGCCGAGTCGCGTATTTTAGATTTATATTTCAAGTATGGCTTAAGCCAAAATTTAGAGCTTAGTTTTTTTCTTCCGTTAGTTTGGCTTGGTTCTGGTCAGCTTGACCCGCTAATTGATGATTGGCATAAGACTTTTGGACTTCCACGAGGAAATCGAGACCAAATCTTAGATGGTGGTTTTGAATTCTTTGGGGAAACCAATGAAGGCGATACGTTTTCGCTGAGTCCAGGAGGCGCACGTTTAGGACTACCTGAGGTGGCATTTAAATATCCTGCAAGTCAGAGTTTAAGTTTTGTATTTTCTACGGCCTTTCCGCTTCAGGGCGGTTATCTTGGTAACACCGGAATTGACCTTGGCGTTGGGGCACTCTATGATTTTGATTTTGAAGAATTTAAATTTTCATCTGGGGTATCAGCACGTTATTTTACTGATCAAAAAAGCTATGAGCTGATTTTTCCTGAAATGCTCTACGAGGCGTTTTTGTCAAGTTCGTATCCCCTCACCGACAAACTTTACTTCGCCGTTCAGATTATGTTTCACTCTGCGCTTAGTGAGAATATTAAATACTTTCCCGACTACGGGACTTATCTAGATACAGGATTTCGTTACGTGTTCAGCGATTCAATAAGTCTAGATTTGATCTTACGCGAAAATCCAGCTCCAAGACGTGGCACTACGGATGTTACGTTTAGCCTTGGTTTAAACTATAAATTATAGAACTGCTCTCGGGATCGCTTGAAAAGCGATTTTTAACTACGCAAATCTTAAAACGCTCTAGAATTACCTTGTAACGTGAGATACTCTTTGTGCATCAATATTATTTCGAGTAGATGCACTACAAATGGCCATCAAGCCCTGGTGAACACGCGTCTATATTTTATAGGTTTTTACAGAATCCAGTATCTGAGCTGGTCGGCGACATTCTCTGCTGAACGCTAATGCGTCTTCTAATTCCGGACGGGAGTGTATAGACGTGGGTGGTTTTTGCTACAAGGGATGTCACGACTGGAGCGTCAACGGGTGATGCTTGGGTTTCTGATTCCATCGAAAGTAATTTGCCACTTGGAACGAGAATTTCTTTAAGTGCTTTCAAGGCACTTTGATCAAGCTTGAGTGCACGGTGAATAGCCAGGTCGATTCCTCGAAACTCTTGCCCCAAGTCTTCTAGTCGTTTTTCAACTACCTCAAGCTGCGCTAAAGCTAAAACACGCCGGGCTTCCTTAAGAAAACTCACGCGCTTGGCACGTGGCTCTACAAGGATTACGCGACGTTTTGGATTTAAGATTGCGATAATTAACCCAGGAAGTCCGGCGCCGGAACCAATATCTAGCACTGATGCAGCAGTCCCAAACTCTCTCTCGAGAATGATTCCAGCCGCAGCTGAATCAAGTAAATGGTGCTCAATCCAATATGAAGTTGTATTCGGTGCAACTAAATCAACCTTTGGATTCCACTCCGAAAGTAGCGCAAGATATTGAGTTAGACATTCAATCACGCTTGCTTCAAATTCGGGGTGCTTCGGATTTAGCTCCTGCCTTAAAACCTCAAGACCTGTGTGGATAGCTTGATTTACTTTGGTCATGTCAAGCAGCCATATTAATCAATTCGTGTGGCAGTGTTGTTTTGCCCACGTTTGACAAGCACACTTAATAAAGAGACTGCGGCGGGCGTAACCCCATAAACACGAGAAGCTTGGCCCAGTGTTTCAGGGCGAATTGTTTCCAGGCGGTCGCGGATTTCCATACTCAATCCGGGCACGGCTGTATATGAAAAATGTTCAGGGATCTTTACATTCTCTAAATATTTTAACTTCTCAACATCTAACTCTTGGCGCTTTAAATAGCCTGCAAACTTAATTTCCGTTTCAACTCGCAGTGCTTCAAGGTCGTCTAAAGCTTCAGCTGCAGGCAAGAGATTTTCAAGGTCGCGGTAGCTAATCTCAGGACGGCGCAATAGTCCCGCCAGAGAAATACGATCTAAAAGTTCAGCACTATTTTTAGATTTTAACCAGGCTTGAGTAGTGCTTGAAGGTTTTAAGAAAGAATTTTCTAAACGCGCCCGCTCGGTTGTAATGCGAGTTTGTTTGGCTTCAAAGTCTCGCCATTGCTGATCTCCGACAAGGCCAAGATTTTTGGCTAAGGGAGTCAGGCGGCTATCAGCATTATCTTCACGCAAATGTAAGCGATATTCGGCACGTGAAGTAAACATGCGGTAAGGTTCGATTGCGCCTTTCGTTACTAAATCATCAATCATCACCCCAATGTAGGCTTCACTGCGACTCAGCACTAAACTGGTTTGTTGTTTGACATACAGCGCAGCATTAATCCCTGCCATTAATCCTTGGGCGGCAGCTTCTTCATAGCCAGTTGTGCCATTGATTTGACCTGCAAGGTAAAGACCAGTTGCCGCTTTAACTTTTAAGGTGTGATCTAATTCTGTCGGGTCGACATAATCATACTCGACGGCGTAGCCGTATTCTAGAAATTTAACCTGCTCTAACCCGGGAATGCTGCGTACAAATGCTTCCTGCACGTCAATCGGTAAGCTTGTTGAAATTCCATTGGGATAGACAATCTTTGAAGTAAATCCTTCCGGCTCAAGGAAAATGTGATGCGTTTCTTTATCGCGGAAGCGATGAATCTTATCTTCGATTGAAGGACAGTAACGTGGTCCAGTTGAATTAATTTGTCCGTTAAAGAGTGGAGATCTCTCGACGCTTGCTGCAATAATGTCATGCGTGGCTTTACTGGTGTGGGTAATCCAGCAGGAAATTTGCTCGCGCTTGATTCGAGAAGTTCTAAATGAAAATGGGCGAATCGGCTGATCACCGGGTTGTTCTTCGAGTTTAGAGTAATCAATCGAATCACGATCAAGCCGCGGCGGAGTTCCTGTCTTTAAACGACCCATGCGTAAGCCAAGGGATTTTAAAGCACTACTCAAGCTCAAGCTTGAAGCTTCACCGACCCGGCCACCAGGAGTTTTCTTTTCACCCGTGTGCATCAATCCGCCAAGAAATGTTCCAGTTGTGATTACTAAGGCTTGGCAATTAATGCTTTGGCCTTGCTCAGTAGTGATTCCTGAGATCTTATTGTTTGTATCAAAAATTATTTCAGCGCAGGCAGCTTCAATTACGGTCAGCTTGGGGGTGTTAAAGATTACTTGCTGAATACGGTCGCGATAGAGGTCGCGGTCTGCTTGGGCACGTGAGGATCTTACGGCTGGCCCTTTTGATTCATTCAGAGTGCGAAATTGAATGCCAGTGTCATCAATCGCCAGCCCCATTTCCCCAAAAAGCGCATCGACTTCTTTTACAAGTTGCCCCTTACCTAGTCCTCCAATCGCTGGATTGCAGGACATCTGCCCGATAGTATTTTTTTTGAGAGTGACTAGCGCAGTTTCCAGTCCAAGACGTGCAGTCACAAGACAGGCTTCAACCCCTGCATGGCCTCCGCCGATAACAATGACGTCAAATTTATTATTCATACTTTATTAATCGATTATTGTGGGAACTCTAAGTATCATAATTTGAAATTATTTCATAGCCCATAATTAGCCGTAATTATTAGATAATTCCACTGAAGCAAACTCCCTCGGTGCTCCGATTAGTGAATAGTGAACATCTTAATAACTGTGGCCTCGCAGTTTTTGGACTTAGTCTAGCAAAGGAGAGGCAATGAATTTAGGTTTGATTCGACATTTTCTGGCAATTCTAAACGGATCTGTTCCTAGTGGGTCTTTTTTGCCGGGAGACGCAGCTTCGCGTTTTGGATTACTTGCAGGAGTTGTTTGCGGAGTGACTTTTAGTCCCTTTGTTTTGCGGGGCAGTAATTTTCAGGAATCGCATGTTACCCTCAGTCAAGAGGAAGCTATCTCTCGTGAACTACTTAACACCTTTATGCAAGATTCGCGACAGTCAAGCGCTCAGGGTTTTCACGGCTTTTTCCAAGATTCTGTGACAAGTCCACTTAGTGAGACCAATGAACAACTGCCAAATGCAGCGCTTAAGCCTAGCGAGACAAGCGACGTTAGCTCATTTGCCGTCAATTCCATTGTTCCGCAAATTGAAAATTCTACCTCTGCTAATTCAAATAGTAGCTCGGGCAGCTCCACTCAGGAAGTAATCGATCGTCAAAACTCTGCGGCTAATCCAACAAGCACACAAGTTGCCACGCACTCATCGGCTCGAGCTATGCAAGTTGCAACTCATGCACTAAAACGCGAATCGGCACTGAAATCACAAGTGAGTTTTATTGCCGGGCTAATTGCGGTGCATCGCCCAGAATTGCATGATGTTCCAGATTTGGCGCGCGACATTGTGGAAATTAGCTTACGTTCCGGAATCGATCCGTTTTACACAGCAGCAATTATTTCCGTAGAAAGCCGCTTTGGAACTGAGGCTAAATCGCATAAAGGGGCAACGGGCTTGATGCAACTTATGCCCGGTACAGCACGTGAGGTATTTGAATCTAAAACTGGTCGTAATACTAATCCGCGCTTAACTGATGAAAGAATCAATATCGCCCTTGGGATTGAATATATTAAGCAGCTGGAAAAACAATTCTCGGGAGACCATTTTAATGTGCTTGCCGCATATAACTGGGGACCTGGAAACGTTAGTTCGGCTTTGGATCGTGATAAAAAATTCCCTAAGTCTGTAGAGAAATATGCTCAAACTATTCTTACTCGAGCAGCGAGCTGGCGTAAGCACTTTCTTGGTGCGGCAAAACAAGGCGCAGCACTGTCAGAAGATCTGGCTGCAGTAAGCTTGCCTTTGAGCCATCACAATTTAGCTTAAAAACTTGAGCGCTACTCAGTCCCTACTGAAACACACTTGTTGTGTGCACAGAATAAATTTATAAGAACAAGATGCGATTTAAGTAGACTGCAAAAATGCGCGTTATTCTTCAACGAGTTACAAATTCATCGGTTAGTGTAGAGCAGCAACAGCTTGCCAAAATTGACTATGGCGCGCTCCTTTTGGTTGGTTTTGGCGCCAATGATACTGAGGCCCTACTCGAGAAAGCCGCAAATAAGATCGCCAATCTCAGAATTTTTCCTGACGGGAATCAGAAATTTCATTATTCACTTTTAGATCTCAAAGCGGCCGTGCTCTCGGTGTCGCAGTTTACGCTTTATGCTGATACTTCAAAAGGAAGGCGGCCCGAGTTTTTTCAGGCTTTAGCGCCAGATCTCGCGCAAGTTTATTTTGATAAGTTTAATCAATGCCTTGTTCAAGCTGGAATTGCCAATGTTCAGAGAGGAGAATTCGGCGCGTATATGCAAGTTGCACTTATTAACGATGGTCCTGTGACAATCATTCTCGAGTTTTAATCATGAAAAAAATTGCTTTAATGATATTAATTTTACTAACTGCCTGTGGCCAAGAGCCAAATGAAGCGAGTAAAAATTCCCAACAAAGTGACAAGCCAGTTAAGGGTAAGCTTGAAGCCGTAAAAGAGATCGGGAAAACAGTAACAGACACCGTGACGACTACTGCAGATCAGGCCGTAAAACAGGTAGATAAAGTCGTTGAAGGATTAAAGTCAGCTCCAGAGGACATTAAAAGCATGGCTGAAGGTGAGGTCGAGAAATTGTTTGCACTTGAGTATAAAGTCTTTGAACTTGAGACGCTTGCAACGAGTGCCGCTGATCTAGAGAAAAAGTTAATTGAACTCGGTAAGGAACGTTGGGATTGCTTCCATACGCAGCAGCATCAAACCAAGACCTTTTTCTTATGTAAACGCTACCCTAAGACGTATTTGCGGTATCTGCCTAGAGTATTTTAGTTAAGTCCGATCTTGGCCAATCTCTTCCGGCTACGCGGCTTAGCCGACTGCGGCGGACAAGTCGTCACGGGAGATTGTTGTTGAACCTCGTTTATTTCAAATAAAGTCGGTTCCCCAAAAATTCCCGTTCCTCGATCTTGGCTCAACCTCGAACTTAATCAGACCTTACAAGGCTTTATTTGCCAATACAAAATTTAGAAAAAATCCGTCCTAGAATTTCTTCAGTGTGAGTAACGCCGATGATTTCATCTAGTTGCGATAATGCTTCACGCACTTCAAAGGAGATTAATTCTGGCGCAAGATTAGTTTGCGACCCCTGCCTTGCTCGCTCTAGTGCGGATTCGGCTGATTTTAATGCCTGGAAATGCCTGGCTGTGCAAATCATCACTTCAGTCCCATTTTGTCGACGCGCTTGGAGCAATTGCTCAGGAATGCTTTGACAAAGTTCTTTAATTCCCTGCCCAGTTAGAGTTGAGATTTTTGCAACGCTAATCTCTTTAAGCTTATGCAGGGCATCAATTTGCTCAATCTCGCTCAGTAAATCAACTTTCGTTAACACTGCGAAAACGGACTTGTTTGTTTGAGTAACTTGGCGATAGAGTTTTAATGTTGTAGCGAGTTCTGCGGGAAGCTTAAGCGCTACGCAGTCGATTAAAAATAATACAAGATCAGCCTTTTCAATTTGCTCACGCGAACGCGCAATGCCCAGTTGCTCAACAGGATCAATCTCCCGTGTTTGCTCAAGCACGATTCCAGCAGTGTCGGTAAGGCGGATCAGCAATCCTTGGAGGGAAATTTTCTCTTCAATCGTATCGCGGGTAGTTCCGGGAATGGGGGTGACGATTGCTCGGTTTTCCCCGAGTAGTGCATTGAGCAAGCTAGACTTTCCTGCATTGGGAAGCCCTGCAAGGACAACACGCGCCCCTTCACGAAAAATTCTACCTTGATTAAAACTTGAGCTTAAGTTGAAAAGCTCAGCTTGTGTTTTTTGAAGTGCCGACTGCCACGCAAGGTGTGTTTGTGGATCAATATCTTCTTCAGGGAAATCAATAAAAGCCTCAATCTCTGAGAGTAAGTCGCGTAAAGGCTCCCCTACCTTATCAACTGCACCTGAAAGTTTACCTTCGAGTTGCTCGCGGGCAACTCGCACTTGCTCTGCAGATTCGGCATGGATTAAATCGGCGATTGCTTCTGCCTGGCTTAAATCCATCTGACCATTTAGATAAGCGCGGCGTGTAAATTCTCCTGGCTCTGCTAAGCGTAATCCACGTTGGCTTAAATCATCGAGTAGGTTTTTTAAAATCACCGGACTTCCGTGAATTTGAAATTCGCAAACATCTTCTCCAGTGTATGATTTTGGCCCCTCAAAGAATGCGCACATGGCAAAGTCAATTACTTGCCCTGCTAAATTATCGAGACGTGAATAAACAAAAGTTCTGGGCTTTTTTAGAATTTCTTCTGCGCGGTGCGTATTGGAGAGAACAAGTTCTTTTACTCCTGGTCCGCTGACGCGCACTGCGTGGATTGCTGCGTGACCTAAGGCCGTGAGCGGGGCAAAAATTGTAGCATTAATGCTAGTCACATTTAATTTGGATAGCTATGAAATTTTAATAAAAATTGTAGCAGCAACTATAATCGCAAATGAAGCAATCAAGGACCAGCGCATTGCAACTTGTGGGGTATGTAAGCGTAGACCTTGTTGTTGGGTAATTGCTAAAATATTACTAACCAGCCAGTAAAGAGTTACTCCTGCAGGGAAACTTGCAAACATAAAGCCAAAAATAAATGGCATGATCAGCATCGCTTTCTTTTGTGCAGGCTCCATGTTGGAAGGCATGGTCCATTGTTGAATTAACATGGAGGCAATCATCAGCAGTACCATCACCGGCACACCAACACCTGCTAGATGCAGTTTTTCTGGTGCCGACAAATCCTGAATCCAGAGTGCAAATGGCGCGTGCCTAAGTTCAATGCCAAGTAAGAGCGCTGAATAAAGTCCAATGAAAATTGGAAACTGTAATAACATTGGGAAACATCCGCCGAGTGGGTTGACGCCACGGCTACGATAAAGTTCCATCAACTGCGTTTGCTGAGCTCGAGCATCCTTAACTGTTTCGCGCAGGCGTTTAACTTCAGGCTGAATATCTTGCATTGCCTTCATTTGTTTAAACGAGGCAGTATTCAACGGGAAGCTTGCTAACTTCACTAGAATTGTCAGGAGGATAATCGCCAGGCCATAATTTCCGACTAGTTTATAAAAGGCATTAAGCAGCCAGAGTAGTGGTGCCGAAAGAAAAGCAACTTTTCCAAAATCAATATTACGCTGCAATTCACTACCTGCTGAACTCAAAATGGAGTAGTTTTTAGGCCCAATCCAAAGCTTGAAATTGCCCTCAGTCTCCCCGCCCTTGAGCTTCAGTGAGTGAATATGATTGTCTACAGCAACATTACTTTCAGTGGGCTCACTTGCAAGATTGAGGATTGTTGAAACAAAATATTTATTTGAGATTGAAACCCAGCGTACGTTTCCGGGACTAAATACTTGACCTTCAATTTCGTTGACCTTCTTATGAAAGGCCTTTTGCCCGTCAAACCAATTAAATGTGGTGATGTCATATGGGTCGAGCAGCGAATTTGAAGCTTGCGTAATAGCTTTTGTCCATTCAAGCGTGGTGCGGTTTCGCGCAGAGTCAGGCGCAGAAGTTTGAACCTTGCAATTAAACCCATAGCCAAGCCCAAAGAATGTCAGCGTTTTAGTGATGCTCCGCCCGTCTGGCAAATTACCGGTAAAGGCAATATTTTTCTCAGCGCTTCCTGAAATCTTAAAGCCCTCTGTTTCTGAAGCTAGATACTGCACATAGCGATCGTCTGTTGCTCCCTGAGAAATCCCCAGTGGATAAGCTTGCCCTTCGATATGCAACACGGCCTCGTAATCAGCGCTATTTTTTTGGACAGTTTCTTTGTAATTTTTAAATTTAACAGAGGTAACTCGTGCTCCGAGTTTTGAAATCGTAACTATTAGGTCATCGGTTTCAATGCGAATAAATCCTACTTGGGCGATTTCGCCGTCGGTTGGGGCGAGGTGCTTAGTTGTTGGAGCTTCAGCTGAGGTTTGTCCGACAGTTGGATTTGCTGTTGCTGAGCTTGTTACAGTAGCTGATACGGGTTGCGTGCCTTGGCTTGCTGGTTCGATTTGTCCAGTTTGACTTTGCGGGATTTGGGGTTGGATTTTAGATTTGAGGTAAGGGTCTAAAATTGTCGTTTTGTAGATAAAAAACAGACAAAGACAAATTAAAATCGCAAAAATTCGTTTACTATTTTGTTCCATAACTATTGATTACTTTCAGCAGTAGATACTGAGCTCCAAGGGTTGCATTTGAGGATGCGCCTGAATCCAAGATACGTTCCATGAAGTAAGCCATGCGCTTCGATTGCTTCAGCTGTATAAATTGCGCAGCTTTTTTCAAAGCGGCAGTGCTGTCCGAAAAAAAGTGACAAACTTGGTGAGGCTAGGATATGCCAAAGCCGACAAGCACTGGATCCGATTTTTCTTAAATTAATAAAATAGCTCATGATTGGTTGCGACCTTACTCCTTGGTTGTTTGTCTTAGCATTTGCTGCGGTGGGAGTATTTTCGCACGCCCCAGCAGATAGCCAAGTTCTCGCGCAATTAGCCTGTAACTTAAGGTGCAGGCGCCTTCCTGAGCGATAATAATTGTGGTCATGCAGCTGCTCATGATGGGGCGTTTTTTCCTGTAGAATTCTCGAATTCTTCGCTTTAGTAGATTGCGGGCAGTGGCGCGCTTATCGACTTTCTTTGTGATCGTAATCCCTAAGCGCTGTTTACCGCTGGGTTCATCTTGGTAAATAAGAAGAAAATGCTCTGAGCGTAGTTTTCTCCCCGAACTTTGTAACTGCAGAAAATCCCGCCGCTTTTTTAGCCTGCGCTCGGGTCCAAACTTTCTGTCGCTAGTCTTAGTTGTTGTCGTTTTAGCTGCGGCCAAGAATCGTTATTTCTTTCTACCTTTTACTGGAGCAGTTGAGGTTAAACGCTTACGACCTTTGGCTCGTCGACGCGAAAGCACTGTCTGGCCATCTTTAGTTTTCATTCGTTTTCTAAAGCCGTGGGTTTTGAGGCGACGTCTTTTGCTTGGTTGATATGTACGTTTCATAAGTTAATCCGAAAAATTCTATATATATAACGGAGATTATTTTTGAATAAAATTCAGAGGCAGAGGCTGCCATTTGCTCAATATGGAGTCAAGAAAACTACTAAAGAAGTCCAGCATTTTATACATATGCCGTAAGGATACTATCAGTGTGGTGGGAACCGACTTTCCATATTTTATATGGAATTTTGCCATATAGAGTAACCCCGTACCTCCGGCATTGAACTTTGCCTAAAAAGAAAACCGCCTGAAATCATTAATAATTTCAGGCGGTTTTACGGGTTTTTATTGCTTACTATTGTATTTGTGTAGGCATCGCAAAATCAGCCTTACCACTTACTTCACGTAGTCTTACAACATCGGCAAGAATACGTCGTGGTTGCGCTGTGCGCAGCTTCACCGTTCCATAGGTGTTTTGCGATGTTCCAAAGGTGCTTGCATCACTTAAGTTATATTGAACAGCGCTTGCAGTGCGGCAATCAATAATATTTTGGTCAAATAAGGTCTGCCCACTCGAACGCAGTTGCAGTCTAAAATCACTTGGATTTCCTGGGCTGCAAGATACCTTAAATAAGTTCTTCATCTCTAAGAAGTTATTATATGTGCCGGCCTGAACGTTCTGCCCAAGCAGACGGCCAAGTGTAGCGTAAGCAGTTTGCACTTGATTTACTTGGCAGTCATGGAAGTAAACCGAGCTTGTTGCAACGAGCGAACCACGGTCACTTGAAGTTAATTCAACTGAGCCAACTTCGCCCTTTGGTAGTAATGAACTAGCGTTAAAGTGATACTGCGCACGAGGCTGCAAGACTTGACTTGCTTGTCCAAGTAACACCCCAGAAGCACTGCGGAATTTCACTGTTGCAGTCACTGGAATTTCGCGCACGTTTGCCACTTCAATCCAGTTTGTATTGCTCCAACACTGACCAGTTTGGTTAGATGTGTTCATTAATTGCTGGTCTCCGTTTCCTGCACGTGAATCGATTGGGAAAGCGAAGAAGAAGTTACTAACTCCACCGTAGGCTCGATTATTAGAAGCGTAACGAGTTACGTTTGCGAAGTATTTCGTTGCTCCATCAAGTGGCTGAACTTCACTCAAATACGCGCCCTGTCCATTTTCGTGTCCAGCGTTAATGTCTCTTTCACCAAGTGGTGGAACTGTTACAACCTTACGTTGAACAATCTGACCTGATTGGCTGTAGAGATTATAAACGAAATCACGCGGGATAATGTCGAGGTTAATGATTTCAGTCCAGTTTGGCACTACAAAGCCAGCGCCTTGTGGGTCATAGGAGTTTCCGATTGAATAGGTGTTGCCTAGAGTTGGATTACGTAGCTCTTTAGCAAAGCCAAACGAATAGGTATTTGCACCAGTGCCTTCGTCCTTACGATAGTTACTCATGCGACCAACCAATGTTGAGCCAGGGATTCTGTCATTCCAGCTTACTTTGACAATACCGTAGGTATCAATACGTCCTGCCATTGTGTGGATATCAACGTCAACCTGGTTATCAACTGGGATATTCACCTGGGTTTCATTGATTTTGTTACCATTGATGTCAAACACTTCTACACGAGCAGTTACTGGAACTGTTCCATTGGCAATTAGCTCTAGGAAGTTAAACTGCTTCAAGAAAGTGTTATATTTTGTGTATGCTGGGCTCTTTAAGTGCAATTGGAAAGAACCTGGGTCATTACAATCAGTTCCATCAATGATTTCCTGATCGCAGCAGATACCATCTCCATCCGCATCGCCACCTTGGTCTGCACATTCTCCATCTCCAAGACGATAGCCTGGGTCAATATTGCTATTGACGCTTTGCCCAGCGCGATTCATTGCAACCACAGAATAGTAGTATGTCACACCTGGAACTGCAGAGCGGTCAAGGTATGTTGTCACTGTGACTGGGTCACCAATTGGACTACCAACACCACCTGGGAATTGTGAGCGGTAAACTTGGTATGAAGTTGCATTTTGCGCAGCATCCCAAGTGACAAATACGTAATCTCTAAATGTTCCATCTGAGGCTTGAACATTAATTGGTGCATCAGGAACAGTTAGTGAACCAACAAAGTTATGAATTTTATTGGTGTTTGCTACATCAGAGACGCTTGTTGGTTGGAACAGACAGCCACTTTTGATTGGAGTGATTGTGTAAGTCGTTCCCGGTGCAACACTTGGGTAGTTGTAGTGCCCAGCGCCGTCAGTTGGAATTGTTCCAAGAGCAGCACTTTGCATTGAAACACCAGCAATACATTCTGGATCTCCAGTGATTGTTCCAGAAACAGTGTATGTATTATTAACTAGCGAAGCTACAAAGTTATGCACGTTATTTTGTGTAGCAGTGCCACTTGCGCTTGACGGAGTGAAAGTACATCCGGTTTTGGATGGCGTAATCGTATATGATGTTCCGTAAGGAATATTTGTATATGAGTACTGACCAGCGCCATTAGTCGTAGTGTTGCCAAGGGCAGCACTGGTCATTGTCACACCTGAGATACACTGAGCGTCACCAGTGATAGTTCCGCTGACTGTGTATTTATTTACAGTACCAGTGAAATTATGCACTTGGTTGCCGGTAATGTTATTTGCGCCAGCATTGGTTGGCGTGAAAGTACATCCAGTTTTAGATGGAGTAACAGTATAAGTAGTTCCCTGAGCAACATTTACATACTGATAGAAACCCGCACCATTTGTAGTTGTATTACCAAGTACTGAGCTTGCAATTGTCACACCTGAGATACACTGAGCGTCACCAGTGATAGTGCCACTGACGGTGTAAACTGG